>JBJTOW010000904.1:0-4195 GCA_046074805.1 Planctomycetota bacterium
TCGATCGCGATGGCTCGATCTGGATCACCCTTGGCGCCCGCCGCGCGATTGTGATCGACCATGCCGAATGGGGACCGGCTTTACATCACATCAGCAGCCTCTACACGTTAAATGTCGAAACGCTATTGAATGACTTATTGAAGTATTGCGAACTGCGGCATCACGATGGCTCGGAAGGCACGCACTTCATCACCGCCACGCCGCGACGCCGATGGAACGGCGTGGGTATGCGACGAGCGACGATCGAGGTGGATCGGGAAACGAAGGCAGTTCGACGCCTGGTAATCGATCGCGATATCCCGCAACAAGGCGCTTCCACCGTCACCTTCACATTGGTCGATACGCGGGCCCCAGACGAAGCTAATTACCGGCCTCAGGGCCATCTCGTCGCGCCGTACCGCCTGCTCACGCGGGATACGCGATTGGACCTGAGGCGGGAACTGATGGCGAACTGGTTCGGGCCGCTTGCCGAACGTTGGTTAAAGACTCCGGAGACCAAATCCCCATGATGACAAACTACGACAGAGCGCCGGTCCCGGCCCTCCGACTCGCCTTGATTCCGCTTCCGCTTCCGGTTCCGCTTTCGCTTCTAGCTATGGCTCTGATTCTGGCTCTCCTCCCGCGGTTCAGCCAGTCCTTGTCTACGCTGTCCCTCGTGTCGCCTGTTGCCGCGGCGGAACCGGGGACAACGAACCTCGCTCATTTCGAAAAGAAAATCCGACCGGTGCTGACAGCGCGCTGCTACTCATGCCATGCGGCGGATGCCAAAGAGCTCAAGGGCGGACTCGCGCTCGATACCCGGGCCGGCCTGCTTCAGGGCGGTGATTCCGGTCCAGCCGTCGTTCCCGGCAACGCGAAAGCCAGCTTGCTTATCGCCGCCATTCGCCATGAAGGCGGACTGGAAATGCCGCCCCAACAGAAGCTTACCGACGAACAGATCGCGGACTTTGTGCGCTGGATTGACGCCGGCGCGACCGACCCGCGCGACGGTGTGGCGGCCAAACCGGCAGCGGCGCTGGACATCGAACGAGGGCGGCAATTCTGGGCGTTTCAGCGACCTGTTAAAACGCCTCCACCAACCCCGAAAGAAACAACATGGCCACTCAGCGATATTGATCGGTTCGTGCTCGACGCGCAGGAAAAGAATGGCGTCACCGCCGCCGCTGACGCGGACCCGAGCGTCCTCGTGCGACGGCTCTATTTCGATCTGATCGGCCTACCGCCCACTACCCAAGAGTCCGAGCAGTTTGTCCGCCATATCCAAGGCGGCGGCCCCCATGCGCTGGAGACAACCTTAAAACAATCCGTCGACCGCTTGCTCGAATCGTCACAGTTTGGCGAGCGTTGGGGCCGCCATTGGCTCGACGTCGCTCGTTACGCCGAGTCAACAGGCAAAGAATCTAATCACAACTATCCTCATGCTTGGCGCTATCGCGACTATGTCATCGATTCGCTCAACGCCGATGTGCCTTTCGATCGCTTCATCCGCGAACAGATCGCCGGCGACCTGCTGCCCGCGGAGGACGACATTCAAAAGGCCGAGCAGATCGTCGCCACCACGTTTCTCGCGGTCGGGCCGAAGTCGCTCACCGAGCGAAACAAAAAAAAGTTCGAACTGGATGTAGTCGACGAGCAAATCGAGGCGGTGACACAGGCGTTCTTGGGACTCACGGTCGCTTGTGCCCGCTGCCATGACCATAAGTTCGACCCGATTCCGCAAGCGGACTACTACGCGTTGGCCGGTATCTTCCGCAGCACCGAACTGCTCTACGGCACTATTCCCGTCATCACCAACGCCAATCCTTCCAATCTTTGGACGCTGCCGCACGGTTCCGCCATGTCCGTGGCGTTGCCGCCCCTGACAACGAGCGGCCGCGAGCGATTGGAAAAACTGGTCGCCGACACCCGCGTTAAGGGCCGCGAGTCGCTACGCGATCGAAAAACCGGCACGCAGGAAATCGTCCGCAACCGAATTCTGATTGGTACCCTTGAAGCTAAGCTCAACTCTTATAATACCGACGGATCGGCCAAGGCGTTATCCATGGGAGCGCGCGATCGGGTGGTCGCCCGAAACTCGGAATTGTTCATCCGCGGCGAGGTTGACAAGCCAGGTCGCACCATTCCCCGCGGTTTCGTGCAGGTCCTGTGCGAGGATAAGGGGCCGACAATCGGGTCTGGGAGCGGACGCTTGGAATTGGCGGAGTGGATCGCTTCGGGAGCCAACCCGCTCACAGCGCGTGTCTTTGTCAATCGAGTATGGCAGCATCTGTTCGGCCGCGGGCTTGTAACCACGCCCGACAACTTCGGCGCATCGGGGCAACCGCCGAGCCATCCTGCGCTGCTCGATCACCTCGCTACCACCTTTGTCGACGACGGCTGGTCGGTTAAGCGACTCATCCGCCGCATTGTGCTCAGCCACGTCTACCGACAGAACTCCACCCACAACGCGGCGAACTTCGCGAAAGACCCGGATAATGTTTGGCTCTGGCGGATGTCCCCGCGGCGGCTCGACGCCGAGGCGATTCGGGACGCCATGCTGTCCATCGCCGGAAGGCTCGAACTCAAGCCGCCGGTCGGCTCAGCCGTGGCACTGGGTGGCGACGGCTTCTCCGCCGGATTGGAGCTCGGCAGGCAGTTGGATGAGCAAAGACTGAACTGTCGTGCGGTCTACCTGCCGGTCATTCGCGGCCGCATGCTGGAATCACTCGAAGAGTTTGACGGCGTTGACGGAAGCGGCGTTACCGGCCAGCGATCGGAAACCACCGTGCCGTCGCAGTCGCTGTATCTGCTTAACAGTCCCTTTGTCATGGGACTCGCAAATAGCGCGGCGCGGCGGTTAATGGCGGAATCGACGGAGTCCAACCAACGTGTGGAGACCGCTTATCAGCGGTGGTTCGGACGGATGCCGAGCGCCGCGGAAAAGGCGGCGGCCGTGTCATTTGTCAGCCGCTACCAAGAGCAATCAAAAGCCGACGGCTGGACCCCGGGAGGTCCGCAAATGGCCGCCTGGACCGCATTTTGTCAAAGCCTATGGGCTAGCAGCGAATTCCTGGTACGAAAATAGGAGGCTTTTCCATGTCCCAATCGCCATTGAGTTACGCCTCGCGGCGCTCGTTTCTGAGCAGTGTGAGCCATGGATTCGGGGCCATCGCCTTTGCGGCCATGTGTCAGCCGACTCAAGGCCAAACGGCGGACACCGACTCCGCGAAACCTATACGGCGCACGCATTTCGAACCCCGCGCGAAACGCGTCTTGATGATGACGATGGAAGGCGGCCCCTCGCATGTTGACACGTTTGATTACAAGCCTGAATTGACTAGCCGGGCGGGCAAGGCGATCGGCAAAGGCCGATTGCCGAACGCCAAGCTGATGCCCTCGCCCTGGAAGTTTCAGCAGTCCGGGCCATCCGGTCTATGGATTTCCGACCTGTATCCCGAACTGCGAAAACACTCGGACAAGCTGTGCATCGTCAACAGTATGCATACGGACGTTCCTGCTCATGCCACGGCCTTTATCCAATTACATACCGGTATAGCGACTTCGCCTCGTCCTTCGATGGGCGCATGGGTGCTGTACGGACTTGGCGCCGACAACGCCAATCTGCCCGGCTTTGTGACGATCAACGCGCCGACCGTTCTTGGCGGGCCGATCAACTACGGCAGCGCATTTCTCCCGGCGACCTACCAAGCGACCAAAATCGGTGGAAGCCGACAGTCGGTGGCCCGCGCACAGGTCGCGAACATCAGAAGTCCACGCTCCCAGACGACTCGGGAAGAGCAACTGGCGTTCATTGAATCGCTCAATCAGGCCGATCGCTCGCGGAGCTCCGAAACCTCGTTTGCCGACGGCCTATCCGCCGCGCACGCGCTGGCGTATCGGATGCAGGGCGAATTGCCGCCGGTAATCGATCTCGGTCGCGAATCGGCGGCGATGCACGCCCAGTATGGAATCGGCGACTCGCCGACGGACGACTTTGGACGCCAATGCCTCATGGCGCGACGGTTGCTCGAAGCGGGCGTGCGATTCGTTGAAGTCTGCCACGGAGGATGGGACCAACATCGCAACCTGCGCGAGGACCACGGTAAACACGCTGGGGCGACCGATAAACCGATCGCCGGTTTGCTGCAGGATCTGGCGGAACGAGGAATGCTCCACGATACGCTCGTCCTGTGGGGAGGCGAGTTCGGACGCACGC
>JBJTOW010000905.1:0-3976 GCA_046074805.1 Planctomycetota bacterium
AGCGGATCGAGCCGCGGACATGGTCGGCGATCCGCGCGGCGATGTTCCGCGAGAACGCGATCGACTTCACCCCGCTGCTCGGCCGCCGATTCATGGCGTTGCTGGCCCAACCCGCGCGGCTGGGCGAACTGCTGCGGCGACTGCACGAACTGCGGGTATTGGAGAAAATCGTGCCGCCGTTGGCACACGCGCGGCATTTGATGCAGTTCAACGACTTCCACAAGTTCACGGTCGACGAACATTCGATCCGCGCTGTCGAATGCGCGACCGAGTTCCGTTCGCGCGGCGATACGCTGGGCGAAACCTACCGTGCCCTGCGCCGGAAAGACCTGTTGCATTTAGCTCTGCTGCTGCACGACTTGGGTAAAGGTTATCCGGGCGACCACAGCGAAGTGGGCCGCCGACTGGCGGAGGAATGCGGCCGGCAATTGGGGTTGGTCGAAGCCGACACCGATACGTTGCGGTTCCTGGTGCACAAACATCTGTTGATGTCCCAGTTGGCCCAGTGGCGCGACACGACCGACAACGCGGTCGTCGTCAAATTCGCCGTCGAAATGGGCACGCCCGACAGGCTGCAAATGATGTACGTGTTGACCTGCGCCGATTTAGCCGGCGTGGGCCCCAACGTGCTGACCGACTGGAAACTGCGGTTGCTGACCGATCTTTACCTTCGCACTCTGGGACATTTGGCTGGCGACCCGCAGGATGTCTCAGGACGCGAATCGCTGGCGCGAAAGCGAATCGAGGTTCGCGGTCTCGCTCGATCCCGCGATGCCGATGCGTGGTGGGACCGCCATCTGCATGCCTTGCCCCGATCGTACCTCTTGACCCGGGACGCTGGTCGGATCGTCGTCGAATTGGAACGCTTGAGAACGCTCGACCGACATGACGCGGTCGCCTGGGCGCAGTTCGATGCGAAGCCCCGCACCACGGAGTACACGGTCGGAACCTACGAGGACATCGCGCCGGGCATTTTCCATCGGCTTACCGGAGCGTTGACCAGCCAGGGACTCCGCATTCTCTCCGCGGAGATCAACACGCTGGCCGACGGTTTGGTGCTCGATCGATTTGTCGTGGAAGACCCGCATTACGCGGACGAACCGCCTCCGGATCGCTGCGCCGAAGTCGCGCGATCGCTCGTGGCGTCGCTCAAGGACGCCTCCGGCCAAGGGCCCGCGTTCCGGAAGGTTTGGGGGGGCAAAGAGCGTCCTACGCCGGATGAATTGGAACGGAATCCAACCGTCGTCCGACTGGATACGCAAACGTCCGACCGGTTTACGATTATCGATGTGTTCGCGCTCGACCAAATGGGACTGCTGTACACGATCACTCGCACGCTCTTCGAGCTTGGACTGTCCGTCGGCGTGGCCAAAATCGGCACTCACTTGGATCAGGTGGTCGACGTGTTTTATGTCACTGACAGCGAACAGCGAAAGATCGTCGATCCCCAGCGTCTGAAAGAGGTCACCTCGCGTCTCGAACAGGCGATTGGGGCGCTTCAGTCCGGTGGCAAGCCACCGGATGCCTCCGGCAGCGCAGAGGGAGTTGGAGGCAGCGGTGGCCGCGCGGGAACCGGCAAGACGGGTGGATCGCCTTAGTCGCCGCGGAAAACCGGTAAACGCGTGCGAAGCTGCGAAACAGCGAAGCTGCGAATGCTCGCGGCTACCGACCGCGCACCCAAAGCGTGGCCAAGTAGCCGAGCAACGGGAAGAGGATAAAAATCGAGCCGTACGTGAAGAGTGTCGTCCACGCATGGCGGGGCCAGCGTGCCATAGTCGCTTCCTTGTTCTCATTGAACCTGCGAATGCTAGCTCACTGCCAGCCAGATCTGATCTTACCAAAGAGGTGTTCGCCATGCGGTTCCCGTCGAACGACTGTTTGAGTATCGCGCGATGCCGTTCTTCCCTGACGCGTCTGTCGATGGCGTTTGGGCTGTCGGTTTGGCTTTCGCTGTTGCTGGTCCCGCTGGTGGATTCCGGAACTTCCAGCCAAATCCAGGGATCGGAACCGGAATCAGGCGCGACGGCGAAAACCGCGAAGGCCTCCCCCGATACGCTCGAGTGGCTTGGCGGAGGGCGACTTGTGCGGGCGTCGGCGGAGCAATCGCGGGAGCATCTGGAGCGGTCGGATCTGTTTACGCGCGCGATGAGTCCTTTCGACCGGATGAGCCGGTTGGAGCAGGCCAGCGATCCTGGGGAGGCGGCGTTGCGGCGTTTCGCGGGCTCGCAAGCGATCGCGTGGAGCGATGCGGATTGGCAGCGGGTGGCGGCCGCCGCCGCTTCGTTGCGGCGTCGGCTGGAGAGCCTTCCGGGATTGCCTTGGCCGAAAGAAGTGTTGTTGGTTCATACGACGGGGAAGGACGAGGGCGGGGCGGCCTATTGCCGTGGGGCGGCGGTCGTCCTGCCGCTGTCGGTGCTCAGTCGGAGCGCCGACAGCCTGGAGCGACTATTGGCGCACGAGTTGTTTCACGTTTTGAGCAACCAGAATCCTGAATGGCGCCGTCGGGTTTACGGCGCGATTGGATTTGAGCCTTGCGCTGAGATTCCGCTGCCGGCTGGACTGAAGGATCTGAAGATCACCAATCCGGATGGTCCTCTGGTCGACTGTCGTTTGGAACTGTCGATCGAGGGAAAGAGCGTGCATGTGGCTCCGGTTTTGCTTGCCAAAGCCCCCTACGACGCGACGAAGGGCGGTTCGTTTTTCCCTTATATGACATTCCGTTTGATCGAAATCGAACCGGCTGTGGACGGCGCATGGCGGGCCGTTTTGCGCGACGGCCAGCCACGGTTGTTCGATCCGCAGTTGACGCCCGCGTATTTCGAGCGAATTGGCCGCAACACCAAGTACATCATCCACCCGGACGAGATCCTGGCGGACAATTTCACGCTGTTGGTTTTTGGCGTGGAAAAACCGATGTCGCCAGCGGTGCTCGACGAGTTGCGGAATCGTCTCCGGCCGCTTAATCAATAACGGTCCGTACTGCGCCAACACGCCAAGTTCCACCTGTTTCCAACGGCCACAGCTTAAAAATCCAGTTGTGCGCGAACCGCGAAAGCGTTCATGCTGCTGGCCCCGGCGTTCGACGGGTCGGGAACCGAGTGGACGTAGTTGAACACTAGCTTGCTGTATGGATTCAGATACCAGTTCACGCCCAAGGTGCCGTCCATGAGCGTGCCACCGCGCACGGCTTGATCTTCGAGATCAAGCCAGGAGACACGGGCGGCGACTTCCCAAGCGCCAGTGCCCATCGACGTGCCATGATCGGTGCGGACGCGAAAAAAGTTTTCATGGGGAATCACGCGGTCGATCGCGCCCGCTTTTCGATCGTACGGACGGTGTTCGCCGGTGAGGAAGTAGCCGACTTGAGCGTACGCCCCCGGTAGCGTCGCCTCGCCGCCATTGCTTTGCTGAACGAACGTGACCATCGCCTCGGATTGCAGCGAAAGTGGTCCGCGAACCCACAGCAGTTCGCCGCCGAACACGTTGTATTGGCTGACAGCGAGTGGGCCGGTTTGAGCGAAAAACGGAGTGCCATTGAAGGCGCCTGGGGCCGCTTGGCCGCTCGTGCCCACAACGCCGGGGCCGTTCTCGCCGATGTAGATCTCGGGAATCGAGCGGAAATTGACGGTGTCCCGCGGTGGATTGTTGTAGAAGTGGCCGGCTCCGAAGTGCAGGTAGCTGGCGCCGCTGGAGGCTTCGTCCCAGAACGGAAGCCATGTCACGCGTTCCGCCGATCCCCAACCACCGTCGGTGCTGATCGAACCGCCGAATTGGTCTTGGCCGGTGCGGAAGAACGACGCCGCCCAGGTGTTTCGCATATCTTCCGAATGGTCGTAGAAGCCGATGCCCAGATGGCGGAACGGCGTGAACGGCTGGAACAGCGATGAGCGTTCCATGAAGGTCGTGTAACGGAAACTGCTGACGACTTCCAAGCTGAATGGCTGCTTCCACTGGCCAATGCGGACGTTGCCGAGGA
>JBJTOW010000906.1:0-2895 GCA_046074805.1 Planctomycetota bacterium
GCGGCGATGTCGGTGATCGACATTTGTGGATTGCCTGGGCTTTCGATCCACACCAATTTCGTGCGTTCCGTGAACGCGGCCTCGAATTGATCGAGACGCGTGCTGTCGGCGAGCGTCACATCGATCTTCGACCGATCCAAAACGCGGTGGAAGAGACGATAAGTGCCGCCGTAAATGTCCGTTCCCGCCAAGATATGATCGCCCGCCGAAAGCAGCATCGACGCGCAGTGGGTCGCGGCCATGCCGGACGCGAACGCCAACGCGCCGCAACCGGATTCGAGCGTTGCGAGGGTCGTTTCGACAGCCTTCCGCGTTGGATTGCCGCTTCGCGAATAGTCGAACTCGCCCCATTCGCCCGCTCCTGGCTGAACGAAGGTTGAGGCGAGATGGATCGGCGGAATGACCGCCCCGGTGCTTGGATCGCAGGCGTTGCCGACATGGATGGCGCGAGTGCGGAACTTCATCGGGACGGATTTCCTCGTTCAGGATTTGCGACGAATGCCGACCAGGCACATGTCATCGAATTGACTCGTTTGTCCCACAAACCGCTCGATGTCGGCTCGGATATGCTCGCCCAAAGCCGTTATATCAGCACAAGGCGAGGAAATGGCCAACTTCAGCCGGGGTTGCTCGAGCACTTCGTAACGCTCTTGCTGGTCGTTCTGCGCGTCGGTACAGCCATCTGTGTATAAAATAAGCGAATCGCCAGGCTCGAGCTCTCCCACAAACTCTTGGTATCGCCAGTCCTCGTCGCCGCCAAGCACGCAGCCGTGCAACCCAAAACCCAAAGGCTTGACATCGCCTTCGGACGTTCGCAAATAGGGCATGCAATGGCCAGCGTTGACCAGCCGCACTTCGTGACGGGCGGTGTCGAGCCGAAGCAGTAGCAGCGTAACCGTCTTTTCGTTGAGCGCGCACATCCGCCGATTCAAGCGGGAAACGATTTCAGGGAGCGGAATACCTAGGTCGACGAGCGAACGGAGCTCACCGGCGACCTTCGTCATGAACAGCGAGGCGGGCAGTTGCTTGCCCGAAACATCGGCCACCGGGATCACCCAAACGTCGTCTTCAATCTGGATGAAATCGAAATAGTCGCCTCCCACATAACTGGCCGGTTTGTAGAATTTGAAGAATTCGTAGCCGGCCACCTCGGGCGTCGACGCCGGCAATAGCGATTCGACGATTTTCCGACCCTCGTTCATTTCATGTTCAACTTGCTGCAGCAGCGCCACGTCCACGGCGAATGAAATCAAATGGGCGGCCGATCGGAGGAGATCCAGGTCCTGGGGACCAAACGGGCGCCGTGGCTCGAGCGATTCTAGTTGCAGGCCACCGAGTACTCGGTTGTGGCAGTCGAGCAACGGAGCGGCCAGCACCAAGCGGTCCTCGGTTTGCACCGCGCATTTGTCCACGAACACGCTCTTATAGATTTCCTCGGCGATGCCCAGCGTCTCGACGGGCGCCTGGGACTCGCGTCGGCGCCGGGCGACATACAGTCCGTCGCGAAGTCCCCGGTGCTTTGGAATCAAAATCAACGCTCGATCAACGCTTGGAAGCAGTTCCAGCAGGGTGCCGAGCACCTGTTCGCAACGTGATTCAAGCCGCGTCTCGCGCCGCAGCGATTCGATCAGCTTCGTGAGTAAAGTGAGGCGGCTTTCGAGCGTCGCGACGGAAGGCTCGTTCAGCCCCTTCACCGACTCGGGCACCTTCAACGCGACCCGCGACCGCCCTGTCGACTCTTCCAGCTTGATCGCGTTGGCCACTCCGGAAATCGACTCGGTGGAATCGTCCAAGAAGCGGAATTTGAAGACCCGGGCGATGCGGATCTCGTCGCCGCCGTGGAGCAAGCACGGCTTAAGCTTCTCGAGACGGCGTCCGTTCACCTCGGTGCCGTTCGTGCTTCCTTTGTTCATCGATCCGCGGTCGATGATGACCCATCCGCCCTTCGTCTTCTCGATCGTGCAGTGCAGTCCGCTGACGAGATCGTTCCGCAAAGTAAACGCCCCGCACAAGTCGGCCGTCTTGCCGATGCGAGTGATCGCCCGTTCGAGGACGAGATTCGGCACCCGATAGGGGCCTTCGAGCATTTGGAGGATGGGCATGGCCGGATCCGACGTTGCGGCGACTCGACAAAAGCGCCATGATTCTAAACTCCCCGCCGCCAGCCGAAAGTCACCACCGCAAAATAGCGTCCCGGCACACGCAACCACGGGTTGGCCGTTCTCCGCCCGGTGCCTCAACTCGGCCCGTCCCAACGAATTGCATCCCATGTCCTCCCCCGATCTTCCCTCGCCTGACAGCACTTCACCCGACAGTTTGTCGCCGGACGGCGTTCTCCCTGATGGTCCCAACCGGGAAACGGCCGATCTGACGCCGCGCGTTTCCGAGCGACTGTTGATGGAAGCCACCGCGGAGATTTTGGCAGCGGGGCCTATCGTTTCCATCTTCTGTGGGTCGCTCGGCCGCGGGCAGTTGGCAAAGGCGTTGGCGGCAGCGGCCCCAACGGCGGATGTCGCGGCCAATTTTTTCGACCTACACCAGATGCGGATGGCGCAGTTGGGAGTTGTGGGGGACCGGCCGCGTTTCTTGTGTGAACCGGACGATCCGGCGGCCGAAGGCTCGCTGGATTGTGTCGCTTTGCCGCTCGCTGCCAGCGGCGATGCGGAACTAACGCTCGACCGACTGCAAGCCGCGCATGTCGCTTTGCGGGTGGGCGGACGTCTCTGGGCGGCGACCGACAACCCGCGCGACCGCTGGACAATACAAGTGAAAATAGTTGAGGAACTCAGTGCCATGGCCCAAGTTGGACCCGACTTGGGCCTGATCATTGCCACTGGGGTCCACAAGGAAACTGTGAACATGAAAGATGACCCCAATGTCCAATCATCTGGCGCC
>JBJTOW010000907.1:0-4258 GCA_046074805.1 Planctomycetota bacterium
TCCCGTGGCGACGGGCCGCGTTGGCGGTTGTCGTATGGGTATTCCAGTCTGCACTGGGCACGCTTACCGACCCGTCTAGTTCGCTGGCGGAAGAAACGCCAGCGGTGGATCGAGCCGGATTGGTGTTGTTCGAAACCAAAATCCGGCCGGTGCTTGTCGAGCATTGTTTTGAGTGCCACTCAGCGGCGGCGGCTCGGCAAGGAAAGTTGAAGGGCGAACTGCGGCTGGACTCGCGCGCCGCCTGGGAACGCGGCGGATCCGGTGGACCGGCGATTGTCGCGGGCAAGCCGGATAAGAGTCCGTTGCTCGAGGCTTTGCGGCACGAAGGGCTGGCGATGCCGCCCGACCGCAAGCTTCCCGCCGAAGTGATCCAGCAGTTTTCCGACTGGATCGCGCGGGGCGCGCCGGCCCCGGCGACACTGGCGGCCGATGCGGCCGACGATGCGGCGGCGCCCGGTCCGCGACGCGGGATGAATTTCGACGAGGCGCGCCGCTTCTGGGCTTTTCAACCAGCGCAAGCGGCAACCTCCCCCAATGTCCGCGATCATTCCTGGCCGCTTGGTCCGCTCGACCAACACATCCTGGCGGCGATCGAACGCGCAGGACTCGCGCCCGCCCCGACCGCTGAACCGCGAGCGTTGGTTCGGCGCCTGTTCTTCGACCTAACTGGCTTGCCTCCCTCCACCGAAGAAGTCGAAGAATTCCTCGCCGCTTGCGAACGCGACGAGTACGGCACGGCACGGGTCGGCGTCGCGGTGGAGCGGACAGTGGAACGCTTGCTCGCATCGCCAAGGTTCGGCGAGCGTTGGGGACGGCATTGGTTGGACGTGGCCCGTTACGCCGACAGCAATGGCCGCGACCGGAATGTTTATTTCCACCACGCTCACCGCTACCGCGACTACGTGATCGGCGCCATTAACTCGGACATCCCCTACGACCAGTTTGTCCGCGAACAGATCGCCGGTGACCTCTTGCCCGCCGCGACGCCGGCGGAGGCCGATCGCCAGCGGATCGCGACCGGCTTTCTCGCGCTCGGCGGCAAAGCGTTCGAGGAAGCGAAACCGGAAGTGTTCCGCATGGATGTCATCGACGAGCAGATGGACACAATGGGGCGGGCGATACTCGGCCTGTCGATCGGCTGTGCTCGCTGCCATGATCACAAATTCGATCCGCTGCCGACCGCCGATTACTACGCGTTGGCGGGCGTTTTCCGCAGCACGCAGTTGCTCTACGGCTATGGCCCTAAGGGGATCAAAGCGAACGTCCATACGCACTCCGAACTGCTCGCTGTTGGCCCGGACGCCGCCGAGCGAGGTCCGGCGGGACTCGCGTATCTGGCGGAATTGCAACGGCTCACGCTTGCGCAAAACACGGCTCGTTCGGACCGCTACCGAGTGGTCCGGCAAGTGGCCGCGAAACGCCAGGAATTGGCGGCCGTGTCGAAGGCGGACGAACGCGCCCAACGCGAATCGGAAATCGCGCAACTGGACGAACGGATCAAGGAGTGGGACGTCACAGTGAAAGCGGCGGAGGCCGCGTTGGAGTCGGCGTTCAACGCCGCGCCACCCCAACCCCAATGGGCGATGGGGGCCCGTGAACGTCCCGCCGCCGAGGACTGTCGCATCCACGTCCGCGGTGAGACCACCAACCTCGGGCCCGTAGTCGCCCGCGGCGTCCCGCGCTTGCTCGCTCAGGTCTTCGCCCGAACCGAGGTCGCTCAGGCCGCCGGCAGCGGCCGGTTGCAGTTGGCGGAGTGGTTGACCAGCGGGCTCAATCCGTTGACGCCGCGAGTGCAGGTGAATCGCGTTTGGTTGAAGCTGTTCGGCGGCGCGATAGTCGCCACGCCGGACGATTTCGGAGCGACCGGCGCGGCGCCGTCGCATCCCGAACTGTTGGGCGACTTGGCTCACCGTTTTGTGCGCGATGGCTGGTCGACCAAAGCGTTGGTCCGCGAAATGGTGTTGAGCCAAACGTATCGGCAGGCGGCGCTCAGCGACACGGGGGCCGCCGATCCGGACAACAAGTGGTTCGCGCGGATGCGGCCGCGTCGGCTGGAAGCCGAATCGTTCCGGGACGCGATCAAATGTTTCGCCGGCACCTTGGACTCGCGTCCGCCCGCCGACGGCGCTGAATTCCTCGCGAAGCACAATCCGTACCGTGAGGATGAGTACCGCACGTTCAAACCGTTGTTCGAGCCGGCGGACATCGAGCACGATCGTCGTTCGATTTACTTGCCTGTCGTGCGCGGCGTGCTGCCGCCGATCTTGGGCCTGTTCGATTTCGCTTCTCCCGAGCGGACGGTCGCGCTGCGGGACGAGAGCACCGTGCCTGCTCAAGCGTTGTTCCTACTCAACAATCCCTGGATGGAACGGCAGGCGCGGGCTGCCGCTCGGCGATTGCTGGCGGACAGCCGTTTCCCGGACGACCAGACGCGTATCGACGCGGCCTACCGCGCGGCGCTCGGCCGACCTCCGCGGTTGTCCGAGCGTTCCCGGGCTGCCGAGTTCGTCGCCGCCGCATTGACGGCCACCGAGTCCGCAGCCACCGGGAACAAGGTGGCGCGGCCCGTGGTTTCGCTGGCTGAGCTGACCGAGGATCGCTGGACTGGATTCTGTCAAGCGTTGATGGCGTCGGCCGAATTTCGAGTTGTTCCGTAAGGAGTCGTCCGATGAGCGAACCCCGTCGAATCCTTTCGCGGCGAGCGGCGTTGCGGTCCGTGTCGAGCGGTTTTGGCTATTTGGCGTTCGCGGGTCTGGCGGACAGCGAGTCGCGGCGAGCGCGGGCCGCGGATGAATCGCCGTCTTCGACCGATCCTTTAGCCCCGAAGCGGCCGCATTTCGAACCAAAAGCGAAACGGGTGATTTTTCTCTGTATGCGGGGCGGCCCGTCGCACATGGAGACGTTCGATCCGAAACCGCGACTAAACGCCGATTCCGGGAAGCCCGGCCGATCCGGTCCGCAGTCGAAGCTCTTGGGATCGCGATGGAAGTTTCAGCCGCATGGCCAAAGCGGCTTGGACGTCGTCGAGCTTCTGCCTGAGACGGCGAAGCACGCCGATCGTCTGTGTGTGTTGCGGGGAATGCATACGGACAACGAGAACCATCCGCAAGCTTTGGAGCAGCTCCATACGGGCAGTTTCCAGTTCGTGCGTCCGTCGCTGGGGGCCTGGACGCTGTACGGGCTGGGGACGGAGAACCGGGATCTGCCTGGTTTCATCTCGATCAATCCGCTGATGGCGCTGGGCGGTTTGCGTTACTACCACAACGCCTTTTTGCCGGCGGCCTGTTCCGCGACCTTGCTTGGCGACGCGGGTCGTCCCACGCCGAATCCCGCGATTGGCGATTTAAAGAACGCACGGCTGTCTCGGGAGGCTCAACGCCAGCAGTTGGATCTCTTGCAGGCGATGAATCGCGAGTCGGCCGGTGGCGGGTCGGGCGGCGAGTCAGCGAGCGGGTCCGGCGGAGTGGTTGGGAAAGAAGCGGTGGGAGAAGCAGTGGGAGAAGCGGCGGGAGCGGGCGATGCGCGGATTGATGGTTTGATCGCGTCGTTTGAGTTGGCGTTTCGCATGCAGGATGCTTTGCCGCGGGTGATGGATCTTTCGGGCGAGACGAAAGAGACGCTGGAGGCTTATCGTGCGCAGGACGCATTTGGGCGGCAGTGTTTATTGGCGCGTCGGTTCGCGGAGGCGGGTGTCCGGTTCATTGAGGTGACACATACGGACTGGGACCATCACGGATTTTTGTCGACGTTGATGCCGAAGAACTGCCAGGCGATCGATCGGCCGATTGCCGCGTTGTTGGGGGATTTAGCGCGTCGCGGGTTGTTGGACGACACGTTGGTGGTGTGGGGCGGCGAGTTTGGCCGCACGCCGGACGACCCGACGACGGATGGTCGTGGCCACAACAACCAGGGCTTTTCGATGTGGATGAGTGGCGCGGGCGTACGTGGCGGCATGGCGTACGGCGCGACCGACGAGCATGGTTACGAGGCGGTGGAGGGGAAGGTGCACATTCACGACCTGCATGCGACGTTGTTGCATTTGCTCGGCCTGGACCACGAAAAATTGACCTACCGTCATGGCGGCCGCGACTACCGCCTAACCGACGTCAAAGGCCGCGTCATCCGCGACATCCTCGCCTAAAACCAAAACGCATGATTCGCGTCACGTAATCGAAAGATCCGTTGTCCTCCCCTCGCCCCGAGGTGCAACGCCCTGGGCCCTGGGCACATAGCGTTCACGCGCACAATCCATTCCCTC
>JBJTOW010000908.1:0-2852 GCA_046074805.1 Planctomycetota bacterium
AAGACGCCATCGATGCCGCCTACCGGCATCTGCGGGAGCGCGACGACAACCCGGTCGTCGTGATTGCGACCGCCGGCGGCAAGACGCCGATCCTGGCGACGATCTGCCGCGACGCGGTGACGCGCTGGAACGGACGCGTGCTGGTCGTGAGTCACGTCAAGGAACTGCTCCAGCAGGCCGTCGACAAGCTCAAGCAGGTCTGTCCCGAGCTGCCCGTCGGCGTGTACTCGGCCGGCCTCAATCGCCGCGACACGGCGCATCGCGTGATCGTGGCCGGCATTCAGTCGATTTACAAACGCGCCTGTGAGCTGGATGCGTTCGACTTGATCATCGTCGACGAGGCGCACCTCATCCCGACCGACGGCGACGGGATGTACCGGCAGTTTCTCGCCGAGGCGAAAGTCCTCAATCCGCACTTGCGGGTGATCGGACTCACCGCGACGCCGTATCGGCTCGACGCCGGCCCCATCTGCTCAGCCGATCATTTTCTGAACGCGATCTGCTACGAGATCGGCATCAAGGAACTGATCCGCGACGGTTTTCTGTGTCCGCTGATCAGTAAGTCGGGCGTCGCCAAGGTCGACACGTCGGCGCTGCACGTGCGTGGCGGCGAGTTCATGGCCGACGAGGTCGAGGATCTGATGGATCAGGACGCGGTCGTCGAAGCGGCGTGCCGCGAGATCGTCGACTACACTCGCGACCGCCACGCATGCTTGATCTTCGCCGCCGGCGTCAAACATGGGCGGCACGTGGCGGCGACGCTGCAAGCGAAACACGGTATTGAGTGCGGATTCGTCTGCGGCGACACGCCGGCCGGCGAACGCGACGAGTTGCTCGCCCGGTTCCGTGGCGACAAGGCCAGCGGCCTGTTCCCGCGCGCCCCGCTGCGCTACCTGTGCAACGTCAACGTCTTGACCACGGGCTTTGACGCACCGCACATCGACTGCGTCGCGCTGTTGCGGCCGACGATGTCGCCCGGCCTCTACTACCAGATGGTCGGTCGCGGATTCCGCCTGCACCCGAACAAGCAGAACTGCCTGGTCCTTGACTTCGGAGGCAACGTGCTGCGGCACGGGCCTGTCGATCAGATCAAGGTGAAAGAGAAGGCCGGCACCGGCTCAGGGGCCGCGCCCGCGAAAGAGTGCCCCGAGTGTCATTCGGTCGTCGCCGCCGGCTATGCGGCGTGCCCCGACTGCGGGTTCGTGTTTCCCATTACCGAGCGGCAGTCGCACGAGGCCCAGGCGTCGGAAGCGGGCGTGCTGTCGGGACAAGTCACGAATACGAAGTTCCGCGTGAGCGACGTGTACTACAGCGTCCACACGAAGCGCGGCGCGAGCGAAGACGATCCGAAGTCGATGCGCGTCGACTACAAGGTCGGCTGGCACGAGTACAAGTCGGAATGGATCTGCTTCGAGCACGAAGGCTACGCCCGCCAGAAGGCGGTCGCGTGGTGGAAACGTCGCTCTCCCGACCCGGTGCCCGACACCGCCGAACGCGCCGTCGAGTTGGCGCAGTGCGGCGCGCTGGCGACGACGACCGCGATCACCGTCCGCGCCGTCGCCGGCGAGCCGTACCAGCGGATCGTCGAGTACGAACTGGGCGAGATGCCCGAGCCGCTGCCAGCCGGGGTTCTGTCCACCGAGTCGGACGACAGCGTTCCCTTCTAATGTCGCGAGGCGCAGTCATGGCCAGCGTCCTGATCATCGGGGATACCCACGCGCCCGGGATGCGGAGCGGATACGTCGATTTCCTACGCCGCGTGGCGGACGCCCACAGCGTCACGCGCGTCGTCCACATCGGCGACCTCGTCGATTGGGCGTCGATCAGCTTCCACGAAAAGAGTCCTGGCCTGAGCAACGCGACCCGCGAATTCGACGCGGCTCGGCGGCAGGTCGCGACGCTGCACCGGGCGTTTCCCAAGGCCGATTGGCTCATCGGCAACCACGACTCGCTCACCGAGCGGCAAGCGGTCGCCGTCGGGCTGCCGCCGCGCGTGCTTCGCGATTACGCCGATCTGTGGGAGGTCGGTTGGACCGTGCATCCGCGGTTCGCCAAGGTTGTAATCGACGGCGTGATCTACGCCCACGGCGACAGCGGCCGCGCCGGCCAGGACGCGGCGCTCGCGCAGGCCAAGGACCACTTCCGCTCGACGGTCATTGGCCACTTCCACAGCCAGGCTGGCGCGAAATGGTGGGCGAACCCCGAATTCCGCGTGTTCGGCCTGTCGGTCGGCTGCGGCATCGACGCCAGCCGTCTGCAATTCGAGTACGGACGCCGGATCACCGCCAAGCCGATTCTCGGCTGCGGCGTCGTGATCAACGGCCGACGAGCGGTGTTCGAACCTTGGCTTCTCAAGTCCCGATAAGGAGCGACCCATGCAACCCGACACGATTCGCTTTCCGACCGGCGCCATGCGCAGCGGCGACGCCGACCGTCAGCGGTTCGACCTCATCTCGCCCATCGGACTGCGCCGCTTGGCGGAGACATACGCCGAGGGCGCGGCGAAGTACGGCGACCGCAACTGGGAGAATGGCTTCCCGGCATCGGTGGTGATCAACCATGCCCTGCGCCATCTGAATCTGTGGCTCGACGGCGACATCGCCGAGGACCACCTCGCCCATGCGGCCTGGAACCTGTTCGCGCTGATGCACTTCGAGGAACTGCGGCCGGAAGCCATCGACATTCCGGCACGGCTGCCGCCATTAGATGAGATGGAGTAATCGCGATGCGCGTGAAGCTGCTTGGCCGCCGGTGGACGCTGCGGTTCGCGCCGAACCTCGCGAACCGTGGCGACTGCGATCCACCGGACGCTCGCCGGAAGGAGATCCGCGTGCTGTCCACGCTCGCCGGCG
>JBJTOW010000909.1:0-3800 GCA_046074805.1 Planctomycetota bacterium
AGCAGGCGGGTAAATCGACGAAGTGCGAACGAGGAGTGACGGCGTGTCCCAACCGATAAAACCCGCGGCAGCCAGTCCGCCGACAAATGCAACTGCCAGCGCGACGGCCAGCGTGCCGGTAAGCGTGCCGGTAAGCGCGTCAGCAAACGCGACGAACGCTCAAGCGGCTCCCGCGAGCGGCATGGCGGAACGGGGTGGCGAGTCGCTGGACGGACAACTGGGCGAACGCGAACTCGCGGCGCTGTGGGAGGAGTCGCGGCGGATACGGGGCGTGTCGCTGTGGAAAGACGCGCGCCGCCGGCTGGCGCGGAGTCTCACGGCGCGTTGGTCGCTGCGGCTGTTGTTGTCGATTGTCGTCGTGACGCTCGTGACGCCTCTCTTGCCGTTGCAATCGCCGATTAAGCAGGATCTCAAGCGTCGGCAGTTCCAGCCGCCGAATCTGCGACCGGTACGGCTGGAATTGTCGACGAGCGTCGCTGGCAAAGGCGGCGGCCCGGAGGCGGCCGATCCGCTTGACACGTTGTGGAATCGGCCGAGCGGTTTGACGCGATTGATGATCCGCGCGCGGCTGTCCGTGTTTGGCGATTGGTGCGTGCCGTCGATTTGTGGGACGGACAGTTTGGGACGCGACGTGCTTTCGCGGATTCTCTGGGGAGCACGCGTATCGTTGGTGGTCGGCATCGTCGCGTCGTGCGTGTCGCTGGTGATTGGCGTGTCGTACGGGGCCGTGGCGGGCTACTTGGGCGGCTGGGTCGACGAGCTGATGATGCGGCTGGTGGACATCCTGTATTCGATCCCGTTCATCTTCGTGGTCATTTTCCTGATGACGATTTTGAGCGAACCGTCTTTGAAGAAGGCGTTGTTCGCGTACGGAGTCGATCAGATGGTGATTTTCTATCTGGTGATCGGGGCGATCTATTGGCTGACGATGGCGCGAGTCGTGCGTGGCCAGGTGCTTTCGCTGCGGAACGAGCAGTTTATTGAGGCGGCGCGGACGATCGGCGCCGGAGCGGGCCGTATTGTGTTTCGCCACATCGTGCCGAATGTGTTGAGTGTCGTGATCGTGTATCTGACGTTGACGATCCCATCGGTCATGTTGTTCGAAGCGTTTCTTTCGTTTTTGGGATTGGGCGTGTCGCCGCCCGACGTATCGCTGGGGTTGCTCATCAACGAGGGGTTGCAGGTGATCACGCCCGTGAAGACATTCAGTTGGCTGGTCGTCTTCCCGGGCTTGGCCCTGACGTTGACTTTGTTCGCATTGAATTTCCTGGGCGACGGACTCCGCGACGCGCTCGATCCCCGTATGAAGAACCGCTGACGGCGGCGGAGCGAAGCAAACATGACGCAACCGGTGTTGGATGTGCGCGATCTGCGAGTGGTCTTCGACACGGACGACGGGACGGTCCGCGCCGTCGATGGTTTGTCGTTCGCTTTGCAACGCGGCGAAACCCTGGGGATCGTGGGCGAGTCGGGGTCGGGAAAGTCGGTGACCAGTTTGGCGGTGATGGGGCTGATCCCGCGACCCGCCGGTCGGATTGTGTCGGGTTCGATCCGCTACGGCGGCGAGGATCTGCTGGCGGCGTCGCCACGGCGACTGCGGGAGGTCCGGGGCCGCCGGATCGCCATGATTTTCCAAGACCCGATGACGGCGTTGAATCCGTTTCTGACCGTCGGCGAGCAGCTCTTCGAGATGACGCGGCTGCATTTGAATCATACGGCTCGGCAGGCGCGGGACCACGCCATCGCGATGCTCGAACAGGTTGGAATTCCCGGAGCGGCGCGCCGCGTCGACGACTATCCGCATCAATTCTCAGGCGGTATGCGGCAGCGGGTGATGATCGCGATGGCGCTCTCGTGCGACCCGGAGATCTTGATCGCCGACGAGCCGACGACGGCGCTGGATGTGACGATCCAGGCCCAAATTCTGGAACTGTTGAAGCAGTTGCGCCGCGATCGCGGGATGTCGATCATTTTGATTACGCACGACTTGGGCGTGGTGGCGAACGCCTGCCAACGAGTGCTGGTGATGTACGGGGGACGGATTGTCGAAGAGGCGGCGGCCGGACCGTTGTTCGAGCATCCGCGGCATCCTTACACCGAGGGTCTGTTGCGATCGATTCCCCGCTGGGATGGCCACTCGACGCAACTCCTGCGGGCGATTGAAGGCCAGCCGCCAAACATGGCTCATCCGCCCTCCGGCTGCGCGTTCCATCCACGCTGTCCCTATCGGCTGCCAAGGTGCTCGATGGAAACTCCAACGCTGACTGCCCGTGACGCGTCCGGCGGCGGCGACGGCGCGAAAGCCTGTTTTGTCGATCTGGCGGCGATGGTCGCGGGCGAGGTGTCGGATGGTTGAGAACGCGAGCCGACCCGGGAAGGGTGGAAGTGAAGCGACGGGGACCAAGGCTGCGATGGCGACTGCCTCGATGACAAATACCTCGATGACAAGTACTTCCATGACAACGGCTTCTATAACAACGGCTTCGACTTCACCGGGTGGAACGGCGTTAAGCTCGGCGCGTGGTTCGACGGCGCCGCTGTTGAGCGTTCGCGATTTGAAGGTCCATTTCGCGGGAGGTGGAGGTTGGTTTGGGCGGCGGACGGTGATCCGCGCGGTGGACGGAGTGAGTTTCGAGATTCAGGCGGGAGAGACGCTGGGGTTGGTCGGCGAATCGGGTTGTGGGAAGTCGACGACGGCCCGCGCGATTGTCGGGTTGGTGCGGCCGACGAGTGGCGAAGTGCGGCTTAACGGCGTTCGGATCGACGGTCTGTCGGACGCGGCGATGCGGCCGCATCGCGCGACGGTTCAGATGATTTTTCAGGACCCGTTCGCGTCGCTGAACCCGCGTTTGACGGTTGGGGCGACGATCACCGAGCCGATGGCGATTCTCGGGTTGCATTCGCCGCGGGACCGGCAGTTCGAAGCGTTGCGGCTCATGCGGCTGGTCGGGCTCGACCCGCGGTTCCTCAACCGGTATCCGCACGAGTTTTCCGGGGGGCAGCGGCAGCGAGTGGGAATCGCTCGGGCGTTGGCCGTGCAGCCGAAGTTGATCGTGTGCGATGAGCCGATTTCGGCGTTGGATGTTTCGATCCAGGCGCAGGTGATCAACTTGTTGATGGACTTGCAGCAGAAGTTGGGATTGGCCTACTTGTTCATCGCGCATGATCTTGCCGTGGTCCGGCATATCGCTCGCCGCGTGGGCGTGATGTATCTGGGGCGGATTGTGGAGATGGCCGATTCGGCGGAGCTATTCGCGCATCCGCGGCATCCCTACAGCCAAGCTCTGCTGTCGGCGGCGCCGCTGCCCGATCCGGCGCGTGAACGGGTCCGTCAGCGGATTGTTTTGGAAGGCGAGGTGCCGTCGCCGGACCGCGTCTACGCGGGTTGTCCATTCGCGGACCGGTGTCGTCGAGTGGAAGCCGACTGCCGTGAACAGGCGCCGCGACTGGAAGGTTCGAGCCATCCCGTGGCCTGTTTCCACGCGGATGGTTAGCGGCGGAGCGGTCGGGCGATGGTGTCGTTGTCGCTTGTCGCCGACCGTCGCCGCTCATCGTCGACCGTCGTCGCTCATCGTCGACCGTCGTCGCTCGTCGTCGACCGTCGTCGCTCGTCTTATGGACTGATGCTTCCACGGTTCCTCATGTTCCTCATGTTCCTCATGTTCCTGATGTTCCTCATCGCCGTCGTGTGTTGACCCGGAATCGATATCAAAGCTAGAACTTGGGGACGCGTGCCCAGCATCGAAACTGCGAGCATGGCGGGCGACAATCGCTGCGGCGGACTTGCCGTCCGTCGTGCG
>JBJTOW010000910.1:0-3892 GCA_046074805.1 Planctomycetota bacterium
CGGACGGCGCTGATTCGTCGCGGTCGACGGGTGGCTGCGCGGAGTGGGAGCGGGAATGCGGAGAACCCATGGCTGGTTAGAAGAGTTTGGCTCCTTCCGGCCAGATATAGGCGTAGAGCGCTTCGAGCATGATCCCCAAGAGCAAATCGAGGAGCAGGATCAGGACGAAGGAAATGACGAACGCCGCCGTCGCCGCTCGGCCCACACCTTCGGCTCCCGCCGCGCAGTGAAAACCGCGGTAGCAGCCGACCAGCGCGATCGTCGCTCCAAAGAAGAGACTCTTGAAGACGCCGCTAAAAAGATCGAAGTTGCCCACGAACTGTTCCGAGTTCCTCCAATAATGATGCTGGTCGATGCCCAGAATGACAACGCTGTAAAAATAGCCGCCGACCACTCCCATGAAATCGGCCATGATCACCAGCGTCGGAATCATAAAGAGGCAGGCGAGCAACCGCGGGACGACAAGGTGCTGGATCGGATTCGCGCCCATGCTCGCCAAGGCGTCGATCTGTTCCGTCACGCGCATCGTCCCCAGTTCGGCCGACATGGCGCTGCCGACGCGGCCAGCCAGCATGGTGGCCGCCAGCACAGGCCCCAGTTCGCGGACCAGCGACATGTTGATGACCGCGCCAAGCCGCGTTTCCAGCCCTAACGCGCGAAACTGAGCGTAGCTCTGCACAGCCAGCACCATGCCGATAAAGGTGCCGGTCAGCGCGACCACCGGGAGGCTCAAGACGCCAACCTGGTAAAAATTAGGCCAAAGCGTGTCGCCCCGGGGAAAGCGGGTCGCGAGCCAGGCGAGCGTGCGGCCCGTGAAAATAGCGAAACCGCCGATCGCCGATGTGGCGTCGACGATCAGCGACCCGAGGTCCGCGAGCCAATCGTGGCCGACGGCGGTCTGCTGAACGGCAGCCGGCGGCGCGATCGACTTGGATGCGGGTTTGGGGGCAGGATTCGCCATATTCGGAAAGCATCGACAATTCCAGCCAGGCAACTTGAGCGGACTTTAGCGGCGACCGGAATCGGCCCGCACATCGCCACTTGGCTCCGTAACCGGCGGTTCGTATTATCCGCACTTATGGTTGACGACACCCATTCCGCATCCTCCGACGCCTCTTCCCCCTCTATGCGGGTACTGATCGTGGACAACGATCAGGCACTCGCTCATTCCATGCAGGAGAGCCTGGAGAAGGTGGGCTATTCCTGCCAAGTCGCCACATCTGGCCAGGAAGGGGCCCGCCGCCTGCAGCATGAGATTTACGACATCGTCGTCACCGATTTGGTGATGCCCGATGTCGATGGGATGGAAATCCTGGCCCGGGCCCGCCAGGCGATCCCCCAGTGCGAAGTCATCATGGTGACGGGCCACGCCTCGGTGCCGAAAGCGGTCGAGGCGATGCAGCAGGGAGCCTACAATTTTCTCGAAAAGCCGATCACGCCAAGCCGACTGCGGGCGGTCACGGAAAAGGCGGCCGACGCTGTTCGGCTGAAACGCGTCAATCAAGAACTCGTCCAGCGGCTCGATGAAACGTTTGGTTTCGAAGGGATCATCTTCTCCAGCGATCGGATGAAGCAGGTGATCGAACGCGTCAAGCGGATTGCGCCGACCGACGCCACAGTGCTCATCTACGGCGAAAGCGGCACCGGCAAGGAACTGATCGCGCAGGCGATCCACCACAATAGTCCGCGTCGTGGACGCCGCATCAAGGCGCTGAATTGCGCGGCTGTCGCCGAGAACCTCGTGGAAAGCGAGTTGTTCGGCCACGTCAAAGGGGCGTTCACCGATGCCGTGTCCGACCGCGAGGGGGCGTTCGAATGGGCAAACGGCGGCACGCTGTTCCTGGACGAAGTCGGCGACATGCCGATGGCCACGCAGATCAAGCTGTTGCGGGTCTTGGAGGAACACCAGATCACCCGCGTTGGCGATAACAAGCCGGTGAAGGTAAATGTGCGGTTGGTTTCCGCCACGAACCGCAGCCTTGAAGACGCCGTCGCGAAAGGCACGTTTCGAGCCGACCTTTATTTTCGGTTAAAGGTGGTCACGTTGGTACTCCCTGGCCTCCGGGAACGCCGCGAGGATATCGTGCCGCTTGTCGATCACTTCCGCAAACTGTTTTCCCGCCGCCATCACAAGCAAGTGAAAGGCATTTCCGCCGCCGTTTCCCGGGCGCTTTACGGCTACGACTGGCCGGGCAACGTTCGCCAACTGCGAAATGCCGTGGAAACGATGGTTGTGCTGGATTCGGATGGCGTACTCGATGTCGACGATTTACCGCCCGAGATGTCGGAACCGGCCGAGGCGCCCATGGCCAGTGCCGCCGCCCCCGTCGGCAACCTCTCCGAGCTGGTTGGACAGCCGATGGAGGCCTACGAGCGGTTTGCGATCCTCGAGACGCTAAAGCTGACCAACGGCAATCGCGACGAAGCGGCCCGCATTCTGGACATTGGAGCCCGCACCCTCTACCGCAAGCTGGACAGGTATAAGATGTAGGAACGCGTCGCGCCGAGTTGAACCGTTGGCAAGACCCCGGGAGCGTCCCGGGAGTCGGCGTCCGTTCTTGTCGCAGCCGTCGCGCAGTCCAGCGGGAATTGACCAGCAACTGTCTCAGCGGCCCCGTCTTCAGCCGCTCGGATAGGCGGGAAGGAGTTCGCGTATGCCAGAAATCCGACAACTACCCCCCGGAGTGATCAACAAGATCGCCGCCGGCGAGGTTATCGAGCGGCCCGCCAGCGTAATCAAGGAGTTGGTGGAGAATTCCGTCGACGCCGGGGCTCAGCGGATCGAGGTGACGCTCGGGCAAGGCGGCGGCGAGCTGATCCGGGTCGCCGACGATGGCTGCGGGATCCGGGCCGAGCAATTGCCGCTCGCGGTCGCTAGCCATGCTACCAGCAAAATCCGCGACGCCGACGATCTTTTCCAGGTCGGCACGCTCGGCTTTCGCGGTGAAGCGTTGGCCTCGATCGCCGAAGTAAGCCGGTTTCGCCTCACGAGCCGGCCGCCCGATTCGCTTGCCGGAGCTGTGCTGGAAGTGATCGGCGGAGCGCTAAGTCCGGTCGAGCCTTGCGGCTGTGGCCAGGGGACGACGATTGAAGTCCGCGACCTATTCTTCAACACGCCCGTGCGACGGAAATTCCTTCGCACCGCCGCGACGGAAATCGCCCACGCGACTGACGCATTCACGCGGATCGCGCTGGCCTACCCGGACCGCCACTTTGTGCTAAGGCACAATGATCGGGTGTTGTTCGATCTGCCACCCACCACGCACTGGCCCGAACGGATCGCCGCCTTTTTCGGCGCCGATCTGGGCGCGGCGCTGATCGCCGTCAACGGAGCGGATGACGCCATTCGGTTGAATGGCTACGTCGCCGATCCCAACTTCAGCCGCGGCAATAACCGCTTGCAGTATCTGTTTCTGAATGGGCGTTGTATTCGCGATCGCGCCCTGCAACACGCCCTGGGCGAGGCGTACCGTGGGCTACTGCTGACGGGCCGCTTTCCTATCGCTTTCCTGCGGCTCGACATGCCGGCCGATTTGGTCGACGTGAATGTCCATCCGACCAAAATGGAAGTGCGATTCCAAGATTCGGGCCGCATCTACAGCCAACTGCTCGGCGCCATCCGCCGGAAGTTTCTCGCCACGGATTTGACGCCACGCGTCCGCGGCGAGGAAGTGATTGGTAAGTCGGGTGGACCTGCGCTCGGACCGTCCACGCAGCCATTGCCTGGGACGATGCACAGCAGCGGCCCGCACAGCAGCGGCCAGCCCAGCAGCGGCCAGCACAGCAGCGGCCAGCACAGCAGCGGGGCGGACCGGACGGCGGCGGGTGTGGGGAGGGTTCTTGAACTGGAAGAGCCAGCATCACTTTTGGGCCCCACTGCCGCTTCTGGCCA
>JBJTOW010000911.1:0-5601 GCA_046074805.1 Planctomycetota bacterium
TCGACGTTCGCGTTGGTCGTGATTTCGCCAGCGATGATCGCCAAACCCGTCGTGACCAACGTCTCACAGGCCACTCGGCTAAACGGATCGATGGCGAAAAGGGCGTCGAGCACGCCGTCCGAGATTTGACCGGCCAACTTGTCAGGGTGCCCCATGCTGACCGATTCACTGGTGAACAGATACTTTCCGGCTGCCACGAACGAACTCCTTTGGGATGAAACTCACGCGCCGCCCGCGCGCCCGCTCGGCATCGAACCGAGTCCGCGGACCACGTCCTCGAAGCGGCGGATTATAGGTTGTTCCAGCGAATCCGGGCAATCGGCGGGCGCCCCGCCGCCCGTCTTTGTGCCGTGAAACTTTTCACGTCGCCGGTCGGATCGCCTCATGCTCAAAACCACCGCCATCGACCTCTTAGGGGGATTCCAACGGGATTTCCAAAAGCTCGCCAAGTCTTTCCAGTGTGCGCCGAGTCGCTCCTTGCTGCGACAGAACCAATTCGCGAGCCCGGCCACCACGACTGGCGGACTCGGCTGGCGACTCCAGGCCCGACCGCAGCCACCGCTCCAGATCTCCGCCATCCCGCACCACCGTCGCCGCATTGGCGGCGAGCAACAAGCCGACCACATCGCGGAAGTTTTCGGTGCGTGGTCCGAAGGACACATCAGCGCCGTAAGCGGCCGGCTCGATCATGTTTTGGCCGCCCCGCGCGCCCATGCTTCCGCCAACATAGGCGAGCGTCGCCGTTCCCCACCATGCGCCGAGTTCGCCAACCGTGTCGACCAGCAGCACGCGGGTCGCGGGCGCGGACTGGCCGGGTTGCAGCCCGCTTCGCCGTGTCCAGGCCACGCCGGAGTCATCGAGTAGTTTCGCGACCTCGGCGAAACGCTCCGGATGCCGTGGCACGAGCACTAACCGCAGCCGAGGATGTTGTGGCCAGAGACGCTGGAACGCTTCCAATGCCAGTTTTTCTTCGGGATGCTGAGTGCTACCGGCGAGAAACACGATGTCGTCCGGCGCGAAATCGGCCAACTCGGCAAGCCGCCTTGTGGACGGATTTCTTCGATCGCATTCCGCACCGTCGAATTTCACCGATCCGGTCACCGCGACCCGGTCGCTGGCGATACCCAGATCACGAAACCGGGCCGCGTAAGTTTCACTTTGCGCGCCGACCCAATCGATCAGCCGCATCACGCGACGGATGATGAAGCCGACTCGCCGATATCCCCGCCAGCTTCGTTCGCTCAACCGTCCGTTGACGATCGCCACCCGTGTGCCCCGGCGGCGCGCCGCCGCCATCAAGTTCGGCCACAATTCCAGTTCCGCAAGCACCAGCAAGTCGGGCCGTATGCGGCGCATCGCGGCCGCCACCGCCCAGCTGAAATCCAAGGGGCAATAGAACACAAGCCGAGGCGCGTACCGTTGACGCGCAAGTTCGAAACCGGCGAGCGTCGTGGTCGACACGACACACTCCACCTCCGGGTGGCTCTGTTCCAGGGCCAACAGCACTGGCTTAATAAGATTGACTTCGCCGACACTTACCGCGTGCAGCCAGACGCAGCGGCGCTGGCCGGAGCGAAGCGGCACGCGGCCCCAGAGTTTCGCACTCCAGCCCTGCCGGTATTTGCCATGCTTCGCCGCGAAATAAACCAGCCACGGCGACACGGCCGAGAGCAACACGAGATACAGCAAATCGAGCAGATACCGCATGCGAACCTTCGGCAGCGGCCCGGGATGCCGCGAAAAGTTCCCGAGTTTTCAGCACGGTAGCAACCTTTGACAACCGCGCCAGCCCGTTCGCTCAGGCGCCTTGCGGCGCCGCTATGCGTCCCGCCGCAAACAGCAATTCTTATACTTCTTTCCGCTGCCGCAAGGGCACGGATCGTTCCGTCCCACACGCTCGCTGCGATTTCGGATCGGCTCGACCTTCACATCGCCACGCTGGCTGTTCTCGATCGCCTGGCTTTGCTGCTCGGCGATCGCCGTAGCGGGCGGCGGGCTGGCGTGCCGAGCCGATGTCTCCACCCACGTGGAACTGACGAATTCCTCGTCGAGGTTTTCGATCCGAAACACCAACTCGGTTGAGCGTTCGTCGATGGCGTTCCACATCAATTCGAACAGCTTCATACCTTCGCGTTTGTACTCGACCTTTGGATCGACCTGGGCGTAGCCGACAAGTCCGACCGAGCTGCGGAGTCGATCCATGACCAGCAGGTGGTCTTTCCAAGCGGCGTCGGCGATTTGCAGCAGCACCCCGCGTTCCATGCGACGCATTTCGGGCGAGAAGCAATCCTCGACGGCGGCCGCGAGCCGAGCGGAAAGCTCGTCGCGGGTCATGAGCGAAATCTGATCGATCGTTAGCTCTTTGAACAGGTTCGTTTCCGTCCATTGAATCAATGCTTCAAGCCCGGTCCGTCCACCCGCCTGCATCGCGGTGGCCTGCGAACCGGCGTCCGCGAACAACCGCTCGACACGCTCGGACGCCTGCCGGTGCATGGCCGGCACTCGTTCGAGGTTTTTGCGGTTGAGATCGATCAGCATCGCTTGCAAGCTATCCACGGATTTGTCTTCATACTGCGATTCAGGAATCGGAGCGTTGAAGCGGTTGCGAGCCCATTCCAGAAACGGGGAGAGTTGGAGCACCGACGCCCCGTCGCCCTTGTGTTTGGAGAACTTGTAGAAGCCGACCCACACGGGGTACTCCGCTTCCCGGTCCGCGTACGCCTTGACCGCTTTTTCCGAGAGCAGGCGTTTGACACTATCGGCGTCGAGGCCACGGAGTTCGTCCGCCTTGATCTCCATGTTGAAGCGATAGCGGGCCCAATCGGCCAGCGAGCGGACGCCGTAGCTTTCTTCCAGGAACGCCTGGCCATCGGCGAGGTCGACTTTGTTGATCGCCTCATGGGCCTTCGCAAGTAAAAACTCGGAGATCTCTTCGCGTCCGACCGACTTCAGATCGCGGTCGCGGAGGTTGGTGCCATAGCGGTTGTTGCAGAGTTTCGCCAGCGCGCCCCAGTTCCACTCGGCGCTCGCCTCCTCGTCGCCTTCAGGGAGGTTTTCGTCGATGGCGTCCTGCACGAACGTCTCAGCGTTGCGTTCCGCCTGCGTCCGAGCCGCATCGACCGCTTCCCGATAATCCATTCCCCGGAAATCACGGCCTTCGAGGGTGCAGGCGAGCTGCGCTCCAGCCCAGCGAGCGAACGAGTCGACCCCGAAGTCGCGTTGCATGAACATGCCGGAGTTGACGTCGATCTGGCGCCGCACCATATCCAGCAGCGTCTCACGGCAACTGCCGCCATCCAGGATGTCCTGGCGATAGCCGTACACGCGCCGTCGCTGCTGGTCCATCACTTCGTCGTACTCAAGCAGGTTTTTGCGGACTTCGAAGTTCCGCTCTTCCACCTTCTTTTGAGCCGCCTCGATCCGCCGCGTCACCATCCGGCTTTCGATCCGTTCGCCTTCCTGCATCCCCAATCGGTCGAGCACCGCTTTGACCCAGGCGCCCGCGAAAATCCGCATCAAATCGTCTTCAAGCGACAGGAAGAATCGGCTGCTGCCCGGGTCGCCTTGGCGGCCGCAGCGGCCGCGGAGCTGCAAGTCGATACGCCGCGCCTCGTGGCGTTCCGTGCCGACCACATGTAGGCCGCCGATCGATTTGACGTATTTACCCTGCTCCTTCATGTTTTCGCGACGCTCAATCTCGTCGACGAGCTTCGTCCATTCGTCAGCGGGCACTTCGAGCCGCGTCGGGTACTTCTCTTGAAGCACGGCCCACGCCATCGTCTCGGGATTGCCTCCCATAATGATGTCGGTGCCGCGGCCCGCCATATTCGTGGCGATGGTAACGGCGTTAAGTCGTCCCGCCTGGGCGACGATCTCCGCCTCGCGACGATGGTGCTTGGCGTTCAGCACCGCATGCTTGATTCCGCGCCGGTCGAGCAGTTCGGAGAGCCGTTCGCTCTTCTCGATCGACACGGTGCCCACGAGTATCGGCCGTCCACGCCGCTCAATCCGCTCGACGATCGTTTTCTCGATCCGTTCCCGTTTCTTCGATTCCATCGGCTGGAAGTCGTAACCGTCATCGCTCTCCGCGAGGATCGTGCCCAGACGCTCAGTTTCCTCGCCCTTGCACATCAACGCGTCATAGCGGTGCATCCGCTCGATCTCATCGGCGATCGCCTCGTACTTCTCGCGCTCCGTCCGGTAGATCACGTCCGGATGCTCGATCCGCTGCATCTTGCGGTTGGTGGGGATCGCGATGACATCCAGCTTGTAGATCTTCCAGAACTCGTTCGCCTCGGTCATGGCCGTACCGGTCATGCCGCAGATCTTGTTGTACAGCTTGAAGAAGTTCTGCAAGGTGATCGTGGCGAGGGTTTGCGTTTCCTCCTTGATCTTCACCCCTTCCTTGGCTTCCACCGCTTGATGCAGGCCGTCGCTCCATTGCCGCCCTTCCATCAAGCGACCCGTGAACTCATCGACGATCACGACGCGGCCCTCTTTGACCACGTAGTTGACATCGCGCTTATAGAGGTGGTGCCCCTTGAGCGCGTTGTCGATCAGGTGCGGCCACTCCATGTTGCCAGCCGTATAGAAGCTCTCGACGCCGGCCAGCCGCTCCGCTTCCCGCACGCCCGCGTCCGTGAGGTGGGCCGAATGGTCCTTTTCGTTGACGGTGAAATGGATTTCGCGTTTCAACTGGCGGGCGATCGCGTCCGCCTGGGCGTATTTCCGAGCGTCGTCGTGGGCGGTGCCGGAGATGATGAGCGGCGTCCGCGCCTCGTCGATCAGGATGTTGTCAACCTCGTCGATGATCGCGAAATTCAACTTGCCCTGGGATTGTTGCAGGCGTTTCTCGTATCGATCGTCGCCACGGGCGGCCGGACGCATGTTGTCGCGGAGGTAATCGAAGCCGAACTCGTTGTTGGTCCCGTAGGTGATATCGCAACTGTACGCTTCCTGACGGCCGTCGACTTCCATGTCGCTTTGGATGGCGCCAACGGACAGCCCCAGCCCCATGTAAAGGGGCGCCATCCATTCCATGTCGCGCCGGGCCAAGTAGTCGTTCACGGTGATCACGTGGACGCCGCGGCCCTCGATCGCGTTCAGGTAGGCGGGCAAGGTGGCGACCAGCGTCTTGCCTTCACCGGTCACCATTTCCGCGATGGCGCGATTGTGCAACACCATGCCGCCGATCAGCTGCACGTCGTAATGCCGCATCTTGAGGAACCGCCGTCCCCCCTCGCGGCAGACCGCGAACGCCTCGACCAAGATGTCGTCCAGTGTCTCGCCCCGAGCGAGCCGCTCGCGAAACTTCGCCGTTTGCCCCTTCAATTCCTCGTCGCTCAGCGCCTGCATCGCGGGTTCGAGCGCGTTGATCGATTCGACCGTCGCCCACAACCGCCGGAGGTAACGGGCGTTCGCCGACCCGAACATCGACGTCACGCTGCGTTCAAAACCACGCAAGAGACCGCCAAAGATGGTGCCCGCACCCTCAACGATGCTTTCCAGAATTTCCATGTCGTATGACCTAAACGCCCTGGGGCGCAGTGATTCCGCGTGGATAACGAACCAGCCAGCGAAGTCGCGGCCGTCATGGCCTAA
>JBJTOW010000912.1:0-3123 GCA_046074805.1 Planctomycetota bacterium
GTGGGTCAGCACGACGGACGATTATCGGGAGAGCTGGGCGTCTCGGTGCCTCACCGGGCGGCTCGCGCCGCTTGTTCATTACGTCGTCCGGCCGAGCAGGCCGATTCAAACCGCGCAACCCACGGCCTGTCCGCCGTACGGGATTAGGTAAAGTTTCAGTCGTGGCTATCGCGAGTCGATAGGGCGTGGAGCACCGATAGATCGGTCATCGTGGCAAGGCCGCGGACCGAGCCGTCGGCGAACACAAAGCTCACCGTGCCACCGTGTGGTGAAAAGAAATCGTAAGGCTCGCACAGGCGACTATTAAGGGTGCGGTTGCCAATCCTAACCATTGCCATCACCGGCGATTGCTCAACGACCGCCGTGTAGACCGGCGCTCCGGCCGTTGTGCGGCAAGTTCCCCCGGTGATAACACCAGCCCAAGGAGCCTGGGCTAGCAGTGCGCCGCGTTCCCCCAGCGCGATGGTGTTGCTCAGGCCATCCGTGATCTCGGCAAGCCTTCGGCCGCTGTTGCGCTGAAACAATCCATTGCCATTTTCCGGTTCCAGGTTGATGAGCCCATAAGATCCGAAATTGGCCGTGTAGCTATTGGTATGAGTGTCCGCGACCGGCGTATTGGCGTCGCTCAATACCGTGAACACTCCCGTATGGCGGTCCGATGGGCAATTGAGCATGGCGACCGACAGGGTTCGCACCCCGGCATGCCGTGGATCCTCGATGGCCACATTAAAATCGATCTGATCGTGCAAAGTTTGTCCCGAGTAATACGGCAACAGCAACGCAGCCCATCCCCACCCAGGACCTTGCGATTCAATCTTCGGCGCGGTCGGAGGCGGCGCGTCGAACCGAAGGCTATGGCCCAATGGGGAATGGACATCGAACGGGCCGCTTGAGGGGCTGAAGTTCATCTCCCATCGGCCACCAAGCGGCGATCGTTGGTTGCCAAAGTGCCCCGACCTCCACTTAGCGCCGAGGGTCGGATCGATACCACCGCCCGAGCCGGAACTGCCCGGATTGTCGACAAGCGGCGCGCGTCTCGTCAAATAGCCAGCGGGCAATGTGCCGAGCGCATCGGCGTACATTTGCAACGCCAACCCCAACTGCTTCAAGTTATTCTGGCAGGAAGACCGCCGCATCGACTCGCGAGCCGCCTGAACCGCTGGCAGCAAGAGCCCCATGAGGATGCTGACGATCGCGATCACCACAAGCAGTTCGACCAACGTGAAACCCGAAACTTGACGGCGGTTAGCCGCCAGGAGACTCGGGGAGGAAGAACGGCGTCGGGCTGACCACAGAGCAAGGCGGCGCGATTGACGCGAACTGGGCGATAGCCTCATGGATCGTGGTCCTTGAAAGAAACGGAGCGGAGGCCCCTTGTCCGGCCGTTCAGGGAGATGAAACCTTGCACCATCCACCCTGGCGGTCGCTCGTGGCTGTCCTCTGCTGATGAACGGTAGCGCAGTTATAACCGCCTGTCAAATCTTCCGTGCGGTGTCGTTAGCCACCGCGCGGCGTCTGATCCATGCTAACAGGCCCAACCCGGGCATCCCCATGCCAAATGCCAGCCACAATCCCAGCGTTTCCGCCGGCGAACCAAAGCGAAACTCGACCGACCACCGGCCTGCGGGAACGATTACCCCGCGCATCAATCGATTGACGCGGTAAATAGGAACCGAGCGCGAAGAAGCGTTCGGACCGCTCGCTGTGGAGGCTGCGCTGGTCAAGGTCGCCGTCCATCCGGGATCAAAGGCGTCGTTGAGCACCAACAATGCTGTCCCCGGGGACTCGCCCTCAACCACCGTTCGCGCCCCACCGGATTCTTCGCGAACTCGACATGCGAATGCTTTGTCCACTGGAGCGAGGCCGTCGAGCGTCAATCCGTGAGACGGTGGCCGCTCGCCCTCCGTAAGCTCGACGACGGCCGAGTGCGCGAAATCCCTAGGGCGTCCGCCCGACGTGAGAATGCTACGTCTTCGGTCGTCGCTCGTTCTCGCATCTGGCTTCGCTGACATCAAAGGCGCCGGGAGCCATTCGACATTTCGCACAAGCCAGGCCCGCGGGAGTGGCCGGTCTAACTCCACGACGCCAACCGAAAAACTGGAAGCGAGATTTGACGGCAATTGCCGATTTGGCGCGACAGACTTATCCCCGGCAGGTCCGATTGGAGTGGAGCCCGTGGAACCAAGGACCAGTGGCGCCGCTGCCGGAAAAGCGACTCGCCGCACCGAAAAGGCCCGAAGGAATTCGAGCGGCGGTTCCATGACGCCGTCCCCGCGAGGTTTACCCAACGCGCAAGCGCAGGCTAGCATGGCCCGCCATTCGCCGGCGTTCCAAGCATCTTCGGCGGATATTACCCCTTCCTGCTCGAACAAATTCATTTTGGGGAAACGCGACTCGCGTTCCCACTCGACCGTCTCCTCCAATCGACGCGACGAAGTTGACTGACGCCAGGCTTCAGGCCACCAGCCTTCCGATGAGGCGCGATACCATCGCTCGCCAGCGGTCGTGGAATGCACAGCCGCCGACGTCGCCTTCGCAACCGACTCGTGAGTCAACGCGCGTTGTGGCGTTTGGCGAGGCGAGTGGACACTCGCGAGCCTCTCGGTTGGCAGCCAGCAGACCATCCAACTATTGCTCGACAGCAAATCAATGATGATCCACGCGGCGACAACGGTGGGAGCCCAACGAGCCATCCAACGCCGGTTCGTACCTTGTGGCCCCGACTGTCGGCCGGGTTCCAATACGGACCCGGCGGTGGATGGATCGCTTAGCCGTTCGTTTGGCTGATCAATTGGCTGGACGGCTGGTTGATCGCCTCGCTGTTCGGCGAGTTGGCGTTGGTCGCCGTCTCGCATGGCAGTGAGCAAGATCCATCGCGCCGCGGACAAAACGGCTAGTCCCGCGAAGCTGGAGAGCCAAGCCGACCGAATGTCGGATTGCAGGCCGTCGAGCGCGAACGGCCCGAACCAATCATCTGGCGCGACGCTGGCGAACCATCGCTGGCCGAGTTGGGTGCGTGGAAAGAGCTCGCCGATCGCCGCGCCCAACGTGGCCAACAGCCCGGCGACCAACAACAAACGAGCGATTCCCAAACGCCTTCGGCTGGCGAACACGACCCAGCCG
>JBJTOW010000913.1:0-3055 GCA_046074805.1 Planctomycetota bacterium
TAGCGCGAGGTAGAAACGCGTGAAGCTGTTGACCGCGTCGGCGCCGCCATGGGCAAGGATCGCGCGGCGGGCACGTAAAAGCGGCTCCGAGTCAGCCGCGTAGCCCGCCAACTTCAAGGCGAAGTAAGCTTTAACGCTGCCACTGATCTCCAGCCGCCCTCCCGGATACATCGCCCAACCGCCTGTCGGTAACTGCGTCGCCAACAATTGGCGGGCGCACCGTAACGCCAGCGTCGAGCGGTGTTCGTCCAGCCAGGCGAGCAACAGGATCGTTTCGCTCTGCAGAATCGAATCGCCTTCCAACTCGCCCACCCAATAGCCTTCCGCAGCCTGGGCGTCGATCAGCGACGTGTGTATGCGGGCGATGGCGATATCGAGCGATTCGAGTTCGGTCGACGATCCGAAAGACGGTGTTTTTGGCGCCCCTTGGCACTGCGCAGACGTCGTCGGTGGCGGCGCCTGGGGCGGCGTAGCGAATCGCGTATGTAACAATGGATCCGGCCCGCGCGACATCGTGTCGGTGCTCCCTACGCTTCCTTGAATATGGTCGGAGTTTGCGAAAGCTAGGCGATCGACCGGGGAATTGCAAGCGATCGCCACTCGCCCGCCAAGACAGCTGGCCGCCATTGATTGGCCGCCATTGATAGACCGCCATCGCCATGCCGCCATCAACGCAAGGCGGTTGTGACCCGCATGGTGGCGAAGCCATAATCGGAGAGCTCGTCGTTCGATTGATTCAGTTCCAATCCATTCCAATCCATTCAGCTTGCTATTCACCATGATCGCCACCGCCGCAATGCCCGCCGTCCGGCGAGCTTTAAGACTTGGCCGCCAGGCGTTTCTGCCGGCCGGCGCTTTCGCGTATCGCTGCCTTGTTGTGATGCTCGCTTGGCTATCGCTGTTGTGCGGTGGTTTTGGCGATGCATGGGGAGAACGCGCGGCGGCGCAAACGCCACCGCCCGTGGTGGTTTTGGAGCCAGAGGGAACCTTGTTGCTCTGTGGCGACAATCAGCCGTCCTCAGAGGCGCTTGAGGCGTTTGTCAGCTTGGCTCAGGGACGAACCGCTCGTGTGGTGCTGGTCCACCTTTCGCCACGCACCTCAGCGGCAGCGAATTCTGGCGCGGGCTTGGACAGTCTCGACGCGGTTGCGACCGCTTGGCTGCGGCGCGGCGGCTCCCGGCTGCTGATCGCTCGGGAAACGGCCGGAACCACGGCGAGCCCCGCTCTGGCGGAGGCCATCGCCGACGCGACTGGCCTATGGTTGACGGCGGCCCATCCGGGCGACTTGGCGGAATGGTTGGCCCAGCCGGCGATCGTCGCCGCCTATCGATCGATGCAGCGAAAACGCGGAGTCATCGGTGGACCGGCCGTGCTCGCAACCGCCGTCTCCGAATCGTCGCCGCTTCCCGCCGCCGCCCGAGGTGACTCGCTGTGGTTGCCGAGCATTTGGATTTCGCCCCCCCCAGCCGCCGCAACTGCTCCAGCCGCTGCGACACCTCCAACCGCTGCGCCGCCGCCCGCCGCGGAATCGCGGCCGCTGACGCTGGACGCTTCGCTGAAGTCGCGTCCCGAGCTGGTGGGACTGCGCATGGAACGAGACACGGCTTTGTTGATTCGCGGACGCGAGATGCAGTCGCTGGGATCCGGCGAGACGAGCGTCATCTATGCGCCGCTCGAAGGCCGCCGCGACCCGGGGCAAAAACTGGGCGGCCAGCAACGGCTGGCCGATCTTCGGGCGTTGCGGCGCGCGGCCACCGATCGGATCGCGAACAACTATCCGCCCGCGATGCCGGCGACACCCAAGGTGGAACAAGGAACGCTGGTGATTGTCGGTGGCGGGGGAACGCCCCCCGGTTTGATGCAAAAGTTTCTCGACTTCGCGGGCGGAAAGGAGGCCGTGATCGCCGTGCTGCCGATTTCCATGCCCGATCCATTGCCACCCAAGGACGGCGCGGCCGAACTATTCCGCAAGCTGGGCGCGAAGGAGGTCCATGTTTTGGAAGGCCGCACTCCAGCGGCCGTTGAGACTCGGGATGTCTGGGAAGTGCTCGATCGTGCTACCGGCGTGTGGTTCGGCGGTGGACGCCAATGGCGGTTCGTCGACGCCTACGAGGCAACCGAGTCGCTAGGGAAGATGCGGGGCGTGCTGCAACGCGGCGGCGTGATCGGCGGCTCGTCCGCCGGAGCGACCATCCAAGGCGACTATCTGGCTCGCGGCCATCCGCTTGGCCCACACATCATGATGGCGGATGGCTACGAAAGGGCGTTTTCGTTCCTGCCTGGCACGGCGATCGACCAGCATTTCACGCAGCGGAAACGCCTGGAGGACATGCTCAGTCTGATGCAACGCTACCCGCAGTTCCTCGGACTGGGCATTGATGAGACGACCGCGATGATCGTACGCGGTTCGGTGGCGGAAGTGGTCGGCAAACACCACGTTCACGTTTTCGACACGCGACGCGCCACTCCAGATGGCAAGCCCAATCAAGTCGCGTTGCCGGAAGGCGCGAAGTACGAATTGGTCGAGCGGCGGGTGCTGGAAACGCCGGAGAACAAACCCGCCCAATAGCCGTTCGCCAGGGAAACTTCAGGACACGCGATAGCCGATCGCCGCGAGCAGTTCAGCGACGCGGCGCTGGTGATCGCCCTGGATTTCCAAGAGGTCGTCCTTGACGGTGCCGCCCGCTCCGCAAGCCGTTTTCAACCGCGTCAGCAAGTCGGCCAAGTCGTTGTCGGCGGCGGCCAAGCCGCGGACAACAGTGACGAGTTTGCCTTTGGCGCGTTTTTCCACCATCACACGGGCTCGCTGTTTGTCCGGCGGTTTGTGGACGGGAGGTGGCGGCGGCAGCGGTGGGCAGCGGCACACCGACTCCAATTCACCACAGCGTTCGCAGCGCGGCGGTCGATCCCAAGGCGTCCCCTCAAACAGTCGCATAACGGCAAGTTCCGCTAGGGCTAGTGCTGTGTCAACGCTTCTCTTCCTGGTACGACGGACTTCCAGTCCGTCGCAACGCGCACCGCAAACTGGTACGACGGACTTCCAGTCCGTCGCAAC
>JBJTOW010000914.1:0-13208 GCA_046074805.1 Planctomycetota bacterium
AGCGGAGCGGCGCAAGCCGCCCGGTCCGGCGGTTGCTCACGCCCCGCACCGTTCGCGTCATGAGACGCGACCCACTCGTTCCGAGTGAAAGTCCACCATTGCACTTGCGCGGCACTTGACGGAAGTGGCGCATCAACAGCCTCACGAGCAGGTCCAACCATGCGATCCACTAGCCTCTTCGACATGACATTTTTGCCCGACGAGATAACTGAAGAGGCAATGCTGAATACCCGCGCACGTCTCAGTCGGATGCGGCCCAAAACGTCTTTGCATGAGCAGATCGTGAATGTCCACCAAAAATAACGCGGTCGAGAAATATAAGCAGGAAGGCGGATCCTCGTGAAACTTCTGGCAACGGGAACGTGAAACAAGGTAGGAGTTGCTTGATTTTTACTTGGGAGTCACTCGAAACAGCAGCGAGCGTAGGCGATGCTGGGTGGCAGGGCAAATGGTGATTCCCGTGCGACCAACGCGAGTTACATGGGCTTGTTCGGCAATTGAGACGGGCAATTTCAATCGCCGATACCAGTGGCCGTAGGTCCGGGTCCCCTTCATTTCCTTCGCATCCGCGTATGCCAGCAGCAGATAGCGATTCTTGATGGCCGCGCCGTGATCTCGTCCCCATTTATGTGTGTCTAGCTGTGCGAGTTTCGCCACACAAGAACAAAACTCGCCAAAGTTCTTTTCCCCCGCTCCTCCTTTAAAATAACGCTCGCGGCCTAGAAAATCACGATGAGCGTTATGGATGTAGAACTTGAATTCAACGACTGTTGGGCCGCTGATATCAAAAAAGACAAGGTCCATTCTTTTCCATTCCGTCTCGCACCTTACATCTGGATATCGCGAGAGAAGGGATCGCACAAACATGAATCGAAAAACGGATTCGTTGTAATGCGGCAACGGCGTTCGCCGTATTTCATGTGCTAAATCTGCCCATGTATCCTGCACGACTTTGCGCATGTCAACGGAGTTTTCTAACTTCATGGCTGCATTTCCTGTGGCATTCCCACTTAGACCATCTTCCACGCGAAGACCTCGACCCAAAAACGACTTCGTACGGATGGGATTTTACTGTCGGACAGAGCAAAGGGGACAGGCGCATATATTAACCTAACTTGGGAGTGTGGGTAAAGTTCGGCATATGCCGAGAACCAAACGGTACACTCCTGGCGGCATGGTTTATCACGTGCTCAATCGGGGCGTGGGCCGGATGACATTGTTCGACGAGGACGCCGACTATCGCGCGTTTCCGCGCGTCGTTGGTGAAACATTACGACTCGCACCGAAGCGGATTTGCGGCTACTGTCTAATGCCCAACCATTGGCACTTTCTGCTCTGGCCGATGGGCGACGACGACCTTTCCACCTTCATGCAACGGGTTACCAACACGCACGCCCAACGGTGGCAACATCACCCCCACCGCGTGGGCCACGGGCATGCCTATCAGGGTCGATTCAAGTCGTTTCCCGTCGAGGAAGACGAATACGACTACCAGGTGCTCCGCTACATCGAGCGAAACGCTTTGCGCGCCGCGTTGGTAGAGCGGGCCGAAGACTGGCGTCGGTCGAGCCTTTCGAGTTGGCGATCCTCGGAGCCGGACGAGACTTGGCCGCTGGCCCGACCGCTGCCCTGCGGCCGCGCCTGGTCGGATCACGTCAACCAACCGCAGACAGAAGGGGTGGTCGAAGCCAGCCAGCGGGCGATCCGCCGCGGCGCGCCCCTGGGCAGCCCGACTTGGGTCGAAGCGACCGCTCGACGCCTGGCGCTGGAGTCGACGCTTCGACCACGCGGCCGCCCGAAACAGCCAGCGGACAATGCTATCCAGGACTCCTAGACTTCCAGTATATGCGACTATCCCCTTTACTGCCCGGGGAAGAGTGGGAACCACGAAACACATGAAAGACACGAAATAAATACCTCAGAAACACATTTATTTCACAACGGCCTATCTCCTTTTTTTTCGTTCATTTCGTGTCTTTCGTGGTTCCTAATCTCTTCATCCGCTTTCCCATGACCGTTAAGCTGTCCGACCTGGAAACGCTAATCTCCGCAAGGATGCTCGACGAAATCGTTTCCACGCCGAGCGACGACTCCATGGAGAACCTCAAGTTTGGCGAATGCCTGCCTCCCGAGATTGCCAGCGAGGTTTTTGCCGCCCGCTTCACTGATCCCGAAGCGATAGCGGCCATCCGCCGAGAGTCGCTGCGAGTGGTTGTGGCGGGAAAAGGAACGGGCGAACCAGGACCGTGAACCAAGCTTGGGGTAGCGACCTGATCGAATGAGCGGCGCCGTGGGCGTCGCACTCCGAACAAGGTTGTCGCTCGCCGAGCCGAAATCCAAGTCACGGTTGCCGTTTCAGAATCTGCCACAAATTGCTGTAGTGATCGGTCCAGAGAGGTCCTATACGTTCAGCCGAGGTGGCGGGCCTCGGCGGTGCGTTCGCCGACGACGGCCGGAGCACCATATATCGCGTGGCGTAATGATGTCCTTCGTCGCCGCCTTCCGATTCTTGCAACTCGGCGTTGAAGCCGAATTCAGCGGCTAAACGGCGGACAACCGGTTCGAGGTCCAAGTAATGGTTGGTGATATGCACCACGATGATGCCGTCCAGCTTCAAATGCTTACGATAAATCGCGAACGACTCTTTCGTCAGCAGATGCACGGGAATCGAATCGCCGGTGAACGCGTCGAGCAGCAGCAGGTCGTAGTTCCGCGGCGGCTCGCGTTCCATAACGAGACGCGCGTCGCCGAGCGCCACTTCGCATTCACCGGCGCAGTCGTCAAGGTAGGTGAAGTACTTGCGGGCGATTGTTTCCACGACCGGATTGATCTCGTAGAAGCGAATCGAGTCTGTCGGGCGGGCGTAAGTCGCCATGGTGCCCACGCCAAGCCCAATAAGTCCAACTCGCAGCTCTTTGCGTTCCGCCGCCAGTTGGCGGAACGTTCGGCCCGGCGCGGTCTGTTCCCCATAGTAGGCCAGCGGTTCGCGGCGGCGGGCCGCCTGGACGTATTGGCGCCCATGCCTCACGGTGCCGCTGACGAACAGACGGTTGTGTCGCGCCGGATCGTCCTGTTCCCGTTCGACCACCGATACAACGCCGTAGAAGTTTCGAGCGGCGAACAGTTCGCCTTCCCGGTTGTCGGAAACCGCCAACGCCGCGACCAGCAGACCGCCGGCAACCGCACAGACGGCGGTTGCCGCGCGGAATACGACTTTTCGTTCCCGAACCAGCAGGCAAAAGGTTACCGCCGCGATCAAAAACGACAGCGCTAGGCAAATATCCCATTCCCGATGCGTCGTCAGCACTCGCGGCGCGACGAGGCTAATGACAATCCCGCCGACCGCTCCGCCGGCGGACAAGAGCAGGTAGAACTCGGTCAGGTGCGATGCCGACGGCTTCAACCGCACGGCCTCGCCGTGGCAGATCATGCAAACGCCGAACATCGTCGCGAAGTACAGCGACAGTTCCTGCACGAACGACAAGGTGATCGGGGCCACGTCCAGTTGTGCGTAGTTCAACGCGGCGACGATCAGTAGAATCATGGTCACGAAGCAGCACGGCCCGCGCAGATACCAGCGCTCGTGGTCAAAGCAGATGATGAACGTCAGGAGGTACAACGTCAGCGGAATCACCCACAGCAGCGGGACGGGCGCGACGTCCTGGCACACAAAGTTCGTTGTCGCCAGTAGCATGAGCGACGCGGCCGCAGGCAGCCCAACCCACAAGACTCGCGCCGACCATGTCGGCGTCACTTCCGTTGAAGTGACATGCGCGGGCGTCTCGTAGTCCGCCACACCTTCGAGGAATCCAACCGTGGTCGGCAGGTCGGCGTGCGTGTTCTGCTTCACCGCGCGCACCATGCCAATGGCGCACGCCGCGCACAATGCCGCGAAGATGCCAAAGGCCCACGACCACCGCTGTGCCTGCGCGGGCAGTTCCCAGAGAGGCTCGAAAAAAAACGGGTAGCTCAACAGAGCCGCGAGCGAGCCGATGTTCGACAGGGAGTAGAGCCGATAGGGCGACACGCCGGGACACGCTTTCGCGAACCACGCTTGCAAAAGCGGGCCGGTCGTGGAAAGCACGAAGTACGGCACGCCCACTGTCGCCGCCAGCAATCCCAGGATACGCACCGTGGGATCGCCGTCGCTGATCGGCTTCCACGCCGAGTTCGGCACGATCGGCAGACAGAACAGAGCGAACATCAAAAGCGCCAGATGCAACAGCGATTGATTCCGCTCGCCCAAAACCTTCGCCGATAAATGGGCGTACGAATACCCCACGAACAGCACCAACTGAAAGAACAGCATGGCGGTGGTCCAAACCGCCGGACTACCGCCGAACCAAGGCAGGATGTATCGGCTGATAAGCGGCTGAACCTGAAAAAGCAGAAAGGCGCTCAGCAAAATCGCGGCGCCAAACACCATCGCCAGCCCCAGCCCAGCTCCGCGACCCGCGATAGCAGGTGCGTAAACCCGATGTTGTCCCATGACAGGGGATTCCCCAGGATTTCGATGAGAGAGAGCGAAAACGATCGGGGAATCGTAATCGGGAGGCGGGACTTAGCAAGGCCCGACCTTCGCCAAACGCTTTCTCACTGGCCCACCTCGATTCGTGGGTGGTTAGAGCCGAACGGTCACCGTTTTGACCTCGGTGTAGTTCCGCAAACCGTACTCACCGAGTTCCCGGCCGATGCCCGATTGCTTGAAACCTCCGAAGGGAGCGGCCGCGTCGAACACGTCGTAGCAGTTGATCCAGACCGTGCCGGCTCGAAGCCGCGCGGCGAGCGTATGGGCCTTCTGGACATCGCGAGTCCAAACGGCGGCGGCCAAGCCGTACATTGAACTGTTGGCGCGCCGCACCATGTCCTCGACGTCGTCGAAGGGGATGATGCTCATGACGGGTCCAAAAATCTCTTCCTGGGCGATCCGCATGCCGTCTTCCACGCCGTCGAAAACCGTCGGTTCGATGAAGAAACCCCGCTCACCGACCCGCCCGCCACCACACAGCAGCTTGGCCCCGTCCCGCCGGCCCGATTCGATGTAGGACATGACTTTGTCGAACTGTTCGTCGGAGACCTGCGGTCCCTGCTCGGTGGCGGGATCGAACGGATCGCCGACGCGGCGTCCCCGGGCCTTCGCCAACATCCGCTCGACAAACCGCTCGTGGACCGAGCGTTCGACGAACAGCCGGCTACCCGCGCAGCAACACTGGCCTTGGTTGAAAAAGAGGCCGAAGTACGAACCTTCGACGGCCGCGTCCAAGTCCGCGTCGGCGAATACAATGTTGGGGCTTTTCCCGCCGAGTTCCAAGGTTACTCGCTTGAGGTTGCTCTGCGCGGCCCCTTCCATGACAAGGCGGCCCACTTCGGTCGATCCGGTAAACGCCACTTTGTCGATGTCTGGATGCCGGGTGATCGCTTGGCCGGCCGTCGGCCCGTAGCCTGGCAGCAGATTCACAACCCCGCCGGGAAAACCGGCTTCCTGAATCAATTCGCCGACCCGCAGCGCCGAGAGCGGCGTCTGTTCAGCGGGTTTCATCACCACGGTGCAACCGGTCGCGAGAGCGGGTCCAAGTTTCCAAGCTTGCATGAGCAGCGGAAAATTCCATGGAATGATTTGGCCACAGACTCCGACCGGCTCGTGACGCGTATAGCAAAAAAACGGACCGTTGATCGGAATCGTCTTGCCTTCGATCTTGTCCGCCCAACCGGCGTAGTAGCGATAGCAAGCGATGCTCAGCGGCAAATCGGCCGCCAACGAATCGCGGATCGGCTTGCCGTTGTCCAGCGTTTCAAGGGCGGCAAGCTCGTTGAGGTTGTCTTCCAAGAGATCGGCCAACCGATACAGCAACCGACCGCGTTCCGCCGCGGACATCCGCGACCAAGGTCCAGCTTCAAAAGCTCGACGGGCAGCCACGACCGCTCGATCCACATCCACGCGATCCGCCTCGGCCACGTCCGCGATCCGTTCGCCTGTCGACGGATTGAACGTGGGAAACCTCTTGCCGCTCGCCGCTTCCACCCATTTTCCGTCGATCAGGAGCTGGGTTTGGCGAATGGGAACTTGCGGGGCCGCGACGGAGGGCGCTGGAGCGACCGTGGCCATGATGATGCCTCACTTAACGGGAAGGGACGATGGACCGATAGGAACGACGGCGCGATCGCCATGATAAGAGCACCGGTCAAAGCGAGGCAAGCGATCGCCACGCTCAATGCCTCGCGGCTACCCCGTGGGGCGCTTGTCCGAGGACGGCCGGTTCCGCTAATCTGTCGACTTGGCAAAACCACGGATACGCAAGGCGGATTGTTGACGAGAGGACTACCCGTGAGGAATTTCGATTACGCGGCTCCGACCTCTTTGGCCGAAGCGGCCTCGCTGCTTGCCCGCGCCCCGGGAACGGCTCGCGTGCTGGCGGGCGGCACGGATCTGATCGTTCAACTGCGGGAACATGTCCGCGAAGCCGATCTGGTCGTCGATGTCAAACGCATCCCGGAACTCACCGAGCTGAAGTATTCGGCGACGCAGGGACTCGAACTCGGGGCCTCGACGCCGTGTTATCGCATCTACGAGGATGCCACCATATCGGCTGCCTACCCTGCGTTGGCCGATGCCGCTCGCATCATCGGCGGTTGGCAAATCTCCAGCCGCGCGAGCGTCGGCGGCAATCTTTGCAATTCGTCACCCGCCGGCGATTCACTCGCTCCGCTACTGGCGTTGGGCGCCCGGTGCGTGATCGTTGGACTCGACGGCCCACGTGAGGTGTCCGCCGCCGAGTTTTGCACGGGGCCCGGGCGGAATGTGCTCGCGAAGGGAGAACTGTTGGCGAAACTGATTTTCCCGGCTCCCGCTGCCCAGGCCGCTTCCGCCTACGAACGCTTCATTCCGCGTAACGAAATGGATATCGCCGTGGCGGGGGCCGCCTCATGGGTGCAACTCGACGCCTCGGGCAAAAACATCGTCGAGGCCCGGGTGGCCTTGTCCGCCGTAGCCCCAACAGTGCGGCTCGCCGAAGCCGCCAACCGCTGGCTAACCGGTCAGCCCGCCGTCGAGGCGACATTCGAGCGGGCGGGCGAGTTAGCCCGCGAGTCGGCTTCGCCTATCAGCGACATGCGGGGTACCGCCGAATTCCGTCGCCACCTTGTCGGCGTGCTTGTGAAACGCACCCTGGCCAAAGCTGTCGAGAGGGCGAAGGGGTAGTTGTCGGTTGTCGGTTGTCGGTTGTCGGTTGTCGGTTGTCGGTTGTCGGTTGTCGGTTGTGAGTCGTAGAGATTGGTTTTCAGTTTTCAAGTTTCAGTTTTCAAAGTGTGTTGACGGGTTTAGATGCCTTGGCGGGCCCATGTGTGTTGACCGTCTTCTATCTCGCGGAACTGTCCACGAATTGCATTCCATACGCCAGCGATTTTGCCCCACGCATTGTCGGGAAGACCGCTTGGCGAAATGAACTCCCAAGTCCTTCGCTTGTGACGCGTTGCGATCGACTAGGAAGTCCGTCGTACTCCGCGTTCCACGTTCGATCCTTTCCTTCGTCTTAGCGAGAGTTCCTGGTGTCCAAGAAACTGCATGTCACAACGACGGTCAACGGCGAAGCGGTCGAATTCCTGTGCGAGCCACGGCAAAGTTTGCTGGAAGTGCTGCGGGAGACGTTGCGGCTGACCGGCGCGAAAGAGGGCTGCAACAATGGCAATTGCGGTGCCTGCACCGTTTTGATGAACGGTGTGCCGGTGAACAGTTGCATCGTTCTCGCTGTCGAGGCGGAAGGGGCGAAATTGGAGACGGTCGAGGGGTTGGCGGACCACGGTCATTTGCATCCGCTGCAAAGCTGTTTCGTAGAAGGAGCCGCTTTGCAATGTGGCATTTGCACTCCAGGTTTCCTTGTGACCGCCAAAGCTTTGCTGGACCGCAATCCTAACCCGAGCGAACATGAGATTCGCTTCCAATTGGCGAATAACCTCTGCCGCTGCACGGGTTATGACAAAATCGTTCGCGCCGTGCAGGCGGCGGCCGCCGAACTCAGGGCAGGAAAGTCCTGCGGCGGCGGAAGCTGCGGCACCGGCCCACGAACTGAAGCGGCAAGCGGCGGACCAGTGGTCGCTGGTCCCGCGTCAGGCGCTTAGACCAACGCTGGCAATTAACTCGCTGCCCACCAGAAGCTTTCAACGCCTAACCGTGCCGCGACACTCAGCGGCGGTACCTTGTCGGAGATTTAAGCCATGTCGTCCACTGAAGAAATTTATCTTGGGAAACGTGATTACCAAGTTTTAGGTCAGCGGCCCGTTCGTCATGACGGAGCCGACAAGGTTACGGGCAAGGCGATTTACACAGCCGACGTAAACTTGCCCAATTTGGCGATCGGGAAAATTGTGCGCAGTCCCCACGCGCACGCGATCATCAAGTCGATTGACGCCAGCGAGGCACTCGCCATGCCGGGAGTCTTCGCGGTCGTGACCCATGATGACTTTCCTGATCTCAACGACAAATTCGCGGTCATGGGGGAAGCGGGGCAGGTTAACCTCGCCCATTTGGGTGCGAACTGCCTGGCGAAAGGCAAAGCTTTGTATCGCGGCCAGGCGATCGCGGCGGTGGCCGCCGCCAACGGCCATTTGGCGGAAGAGGCCGCGGCGAAGATCAAGGTTGAGTATGAGGTATTGCCGAGCGTGACGTGGGTAATGGACGCGATGCGCGACGACGCGCCGCTGCTCCATCCAGACTTGCGAACCGATTCGATGGGTAAAAAGGGCGACAAACCCACCAACGTCGGCGTCCACGTTCAGTTCATGAAAGGGGACATCGCGACCGGATTCGCGCAAGCCGACTTGCTCGTCGAGCGGGAATTCCGTTTGGCGAGCGTGCATCAGGGCTACATCGAACCGCACGCATGCGTTGCGTTGTGGAACGAGGACCAACGGCTCAAGTTGTGGACCTCCACCCAGGGTTCGTTCAATTGCCGCCAGCAAGTCGCCGAGCTTCTGCAGATTCCCGTGTCGCAGTGTCTCGTGGTGCCTTGCGAGATCGGCGGCGGCTTCGGCGGCAAGATCGCCGTTTATCTGGAACCAGTCGCCGCGCTGCTCAGCCGTAAATGCGGGCGGCCGGTGAAAATGACGATGCAGCGGAACGAGGTGTTCGAGGGCACTGGCCCGACGCCCGGGGCGTTCATTCGCTGCAAGCTGGGCGCGACGCGGGATGGTAAGCTCGTGGCGGGCGAAGCATGGCTCGCTTACGACAGCGGCGCGTTTCCGGGCGGCGTCGTCGGGCCCGGCGCCATGTGTATTTTCAGTTGCTATGACCTGCCGCACGCGAAAGTCGACGGGTTCGACGTTTGCGACAACAAGCCAAAGACACAGGCGTATCGGGCTCCGGGATCAACGCACGCGGCTTTCGCTGTCGAGCAGGTGGTGGACGAAATAGCTCGGGCGTTGGCGATCGATCCGATTGATTTTCGATTGAGAAACGCCGCGAAGGAAGGCGTGCGGCGGGTGGACGGACCCGTGTATCCGCGCGTCGGTTTGGTCGAATGCTTGGAAGCGGCGCGGAACAGCGACCACTGGAAAAGTCCCTTGGAAGGTCCTAATCGCGGACGCGGAATCGCGGCCGGTTTTTGGTTCAACATCGGCGGCGCGTCGAGTTGCTCGGCGAGCGTCAACGACGATGGCACGGTGAACCTTGTCGAGGGTTCGACCGACATTGGCGGAACCCGTACCAGCATCGCCATGCAATTGGCCGAAACGCTTGGCATCGGCGCCGCCGACATTCGACCGCAAGTCGGCGATACCGATTCGGTGGGATACACGTTTTTGACCGGTGGCAGTCGCGTGACCTTCGCCACCGGACTCGCCGCTTACAAGCTGGGATTGGATCTTGCCGAGCAGATGCGGGACAGGGCGGCGACACTATGGGAATGTCCCGCCGCGGACATCGAGGTGTCAGGCGGCACCTATCGCCATAACGGTCACTCGCTGAACTTCAAACAGCTCGCCGCGAAAATTGGCGAACGGAATCTTAGCCCGGTCGTGGGCCGCGCCTCGGTCGCTCCGGAATGCTCGACGAACGCGTTCGGCGTCCACATCGCGGATGTGGAGGTGGATCCGGAAACCGGCAAAGTGACGGTGCTCCGATACACGGCTATCCAAGACGCGGGGAAGGCGGTCCACCCGAGTTATGTGGAAGGGCAGATGCAGGGCGGGGCAGTGCAGGGGATCGGCTGGGCGCTGAACGAGGAGTATTTCTTCGATAGCCAAGACCGGATGCGGAACTCCAGCTTCCTCGACTACCGGATGCCCACCTGCCTCGACGTGCCGATGATTGAGACGATCATCGTCGAAGTGCCCAACCCGTTGCACCCTTACGGCGTGCGGGGCGTCGGCGAGACGCCGATTTGCCCTCCTCCCGCCACCCTGGCGTTGGCTGTTCACGCCGCTACCGGCGTGCGGATGCGATGTTTGCCGATGTCGCCACCGCGACTCTGGAAGACGCTCGCCGACGCCCAAGGTAAAAACGGGTAACCAGGGGACTGGCGGGGCCGCAGGTCCACGGGTAGGCGGCCTCGGAAGCAGGGCGGCGGGTTGTGGAGCAACGGCCGGTGGACAAGCCGGCCAATCGACAGGTGAATGATGCCGCGAGTCTTCATTCCATCGCTGATCCGGGATCTGACGAGCGGCGTGGCCGAGATTGAGGTCGAAGGCGGAACGGTCGCCGAGGCTTTGGAGGCGGTCGAGCGGTTATATCCAGGGATCGTCGGCCGCCTATGCCGCGGCGACTCCGTGATTCCCGGATTTCAAGTATCGGTGGACGATACGCTGACGAAGAGCGGACTGCGGGCCAAATTGGGACCGCGGAGCGAAGTGCATTTTCTGCCCTCGATCGGCGGAGGTTGATTCATGTTGGACGCGCGGGCCCTCGGGCAACTGGAAAATGTCCGTCGATTGAGTCGTGCCGGTCGCGGGCGGGAAGCGTTGGCGCTGTGCGAACCACTAGTGGCCGCCTTCCCCAAGGAACCCGAGGTGTGGTTCTAGCGAGGGCAGTGCGACTTCAATCTAGGGCGTTTTGAAAACGCGCGGCGGGCTTGGACGGAAGCCCTACGCATCGCGCCCGGCGAAACGGCCGGTTGGCACAATCTTGGGTCCGCGTGCCGCCGACTGAACGATTGGGCGGCGGCCGAAGCCGCCTACGCCAAGGCGGTGGAATGCGATGCCAAAAGTGTCGAGTCCCGTTTGTGGCTGGCCGATTGCCTACAGCGGCGGCGCGCATGGGGCGAGGCCGAAAAACATTATGAGCAGGCAGCGCATGACGCGCCCGCTAACCCGCGCGCCTGGGTCGGTCTCGGGTTGTGCTGCCATCAGCGGAATCAAGACGCTCAGGCGGTCAAGATGTACGAAAAGGCCGCGACGCTCGATTCCCAGCGTCCCGAAGTGCATCTGAATTGGGGTACGTCGCTGCGATCGCTGGGACGATGGGACGAAGCCGTCGCGCGATTTCGGGAAGCGATCCGTTTGCGGCCTGACTACGACAAAGCCCATTTTTGCCTGGGAATGGTCCATGTTCACCGGGAAGAGTGGGTCGACGCATTGGCTGAATTGTCTTTGGCCGTGAAATTCCAGCCATTGAACCACGAAGCCCATGACGAACTGGCTAAGGTCTTGCTGCGCTTCAATCGGGTCGACGAGGCGATCGCTGCGCATCGCGAAGCGCTGCGGATCCGCCCGAATTTCGTGAACTCGATGGTCAATCTGGGCGTGCTGCTTTGCGACCAACGGCGGTTTGACGAAGCGCGGGTGTTGGTTGAGAAGGCGCGGGAGTTGCGTCCGGATATTCCCGAGGTCCACAACAATCTCGGTACTATTTACAAATCGCTGGGCCGGTTGGAGGAGGCGGAGACCTGCTTCCTGAAGGCGCTGCAACTGCGCCCCAAATACGCCAATGCCCATTACAACCTCGGAAATGTGTTCCTGGAATGGGCGCGTTGGGACGACGCCGAAGCCTCGTTCGAACGGGCGTTGGCGGTGGCTCCGAATTACGCCGAACCGCGGTTCGAGCGGGGCGTTGTCCGTCTGACTCGCGGGCAGTTCGCGGCGGGCTGGGACGACTACGAGCACCGCTGGGAAATGCGGAACGGCCGCAAGACGAAACGTGTCTTCGACATTCCGGCCTGGACCGGCGAACCGCTCGCCGGCCGCCGCCTGTTGATCTACACGGAACAAGGTTTCGGCGACACATTCCAGTTCCTGCGCTACGCGGACGTGGTGAAACGGCTCGGCGCCGGATTCGTCGCCGTCGAGTGCCAGCCGAAACTGCTGCCGTTGCTCCGCACCTTGCCCGGAGTCGACCAGTGGGTGCCGCGTGGCGAGACGCTACCGGCGTGCGACCTGCAAGTGGCGATGATGAGTTTGCCACGTTTGTGCGGCACCCGGTTGAACTCGATTCCAGCGCCCGCCTCCTACTTGTCCGCGTCGCCGACACTCCTGTCCACATGGCGGGAACGGCTGGGACGTTGGCCCGGTTTCCGAATCGGTATCGCGTGGCAGGGCAGTCCCACGAACCTTCGGGATCTCGGGCGGTCGATTCCCTTGCGGTTTTTCGAACCGTTGGCGCGGGTCCCGGGCGTGCGGTTGATTTCGCTCCAACGCGGCCCCGGAGTGGAACAACTCGCTGAACTCAACTGCCGCTTTCCGGTGGAAACCCTCGGCGACGATGTCGACACCGTGGCGGGCGGATTCATGGACACGGCGGCGATCGTCAAGACGCTCGATCTGGTCGTTTCGTCCGACACATCGCTGGTTCATCTGTGCGGTGCGCTCGGCGCGAACATTTGGGTGGCGTTGTCCTACGCGCCCGAATGGCGTTGGCTGATCGACCGCGAAGACAGCCCATGGTACCCCTCGATGCGGCTCAAGCGACAACGCAAGCTCGGCGATTGGGCCGAGTTGTTCGGACGGATCGCCGCCGACTTGGCACCGCTCGCCGCCCGCAAGTAGCTTCGCCATTTCCTCCCCCATCCCGCCGAACGGCGACAGCCATCGGAAGCCGAGCCCAATCGCCCCAACACCATCGAACCGTCCAAGTTTGGTTGCCGCGATGGCGACCAGACGGTAAGGTTGGGGGAAAGTTGCTAGTTGTCGGTTGTCAGTTGTCGGTTGTCAGTTGTCAGTTGTCGGATAGCGGTTGCCGATTGCCGGAGACATGGCCAACAACGGCATAGGCACTCCGGCGGCTG
>JBJTOW010000915.1:0-18696 GCA_046074805.1 Planctomycetota bacterium
TAGTGGTCGATCCCCACGTCGAGGAAATGATCACCTTCTTTCAAGTCAACGGCGCGATGATCTACGTCGATCCAGACGGAAAGGTCATCGGTTTCGACGACGTGTTCACCCGCATCGCCAAGTGCCGCGCGCACTACGAAGCGGCCGGTCTGGGAACGAATTACATCGAACAATTCATTCGGTGACCGATTGCCGATTGCCGATTGCTAACGAACGGCTGCCGCGACTGGTGCCAGGAGCAACGCCACGATGTCTTTGTCCGCTCTTTGTTCATCAAGTCAATCTACGGTGTCAGCTAAGCTTGCCAAGCTGGTTCTACTTGACGCGCGAGCACGAATTGTCGCGCTAGCCGTCATCGCCGCGCCGTTCACCGCTACCGCCGTCGCGGCGGCGCCGGATTTCGATCGCGTTGTGAAGCCGATCCTGGAACGGCACTGCCAGGGATGCCATAACCCGAAGGAACGCAAGGGCGATTTCGACTTGGCGTCCGTTATGACCGCGGACAAACTGGCGGCCGACGTGGAGCGAGTGCAAATGCTGTTGGAAGTGGTGGGTGAAAACTTCATGCCGCCCAAGGACAGCCCGCAACCGTTGTCGACGGCCGACCGCCAACAACTCGTCGAGTGGCTCCGCGATCGGCTGGAACGCGAGGCTCGCTCGCAAGCCGGCGATCCGGGACGGGTCGTGGTGCGCCGCCTGACGAACGCCGAATTGAATTACACCCTGGCTGATTTGACGGGTGTCGCTCGCGATTGGACGAGCGATTTTCCGCGTGACGGCAGCGGTGGCGAGGGCTTTTCGAACACGGGCCAGACCTTGCAAATGTCGGCCGGCCAAATTGAAAAGTATCTGGCGCTGGCCCAGCGGGTGGCGGCCAGCGCCGTCGTGTTTCCGGCAAGCGGACCGGCGTTCGCGGAGACGCCGGCTCCCCAGCCGGAATGGGCCCGGCTGGCGCTCGAACGGCTGGACGCGTTCTGCGGCCAATACGCCGTCGAGTACGGCGACGCGACGCCGCCCGAGCAGATGATGAGCTACGCGTATCCGCCGGGCAAAGCCCCGAAGCTCGACTTCACCGTCAACGGCCTGCGTGGTTACAAGGCCTATTCGAACGCCCGTCCCGGCGAACCGCTACAGTTCCTCCTCACATCGCACCGGCTGTTCTACCGCAATGAGCGGCTCTGTCCGTCGCCGCTGACCTTCGCGGTTCCGCAAGGCGAACTGAGGAAAGTCCAGGGCCGCGCGCCGTCGCCGAGCTTGGTGCGGCAATGGGAGCGACTCTGGCTCGACCTACGGCACACTACGGGCTACGCCCGTCCATTCAAAATATCTCTGCTGCATCGCTGGCTGTCGTTCCAGCCCTATCGCGAAGGCGACAATCCGGAATTCGAGGAACGCATTCGACAATGGAAGGGCCGGCCGCTCGATCTCAAGAAGGATCTCTCATTCACGGTGATGTCGCTGGCGAAGTTCCTGCAAGAGATCCGTCCGACCACGCCCGCCGAATTGCGCGATTACACCAACATCCAGAATTCGCGGGACGGCGAAAGCCAGGGGACCATGGTTCCCAACCATGACGCCTTCGACGTCTTTCTGCACAATTCACTCACCGACGGGCAACTCGAGTCGCTGTGGCGCATGGCCTGCGATCCGGAGAGCCCGTTGGCGAAGCGGCTGGAGCAGGTCCCGCCCGAATCGATGCGGGCCGAATGGCGCCAGCTGGAACAATTGGAGACTGTTTGGCGCAAGCAAGTGCTCGAAGCCGTTCGCGAATCGCTCTGCGAGTTTGCCACCCGAGCTTGGCGCCGACCGCTGACCGAGAGCGAAAAGGCCGGCTTTCAGACGCGGCTCGAACAGGCGCTGGGCGAAGGGCTGTCGCTCGCCGAAGCCGTGCAAGCGTCGCTCGTGCGATTGCTCGTCTCGCCGCATTTTCTCTATCGCATCGAACGCGGCGAACAGTTGGCCGCGCCGAAGCCGACCGCCAACGCGACGTCGGCGCTGCGCCAGCTGAACGACTTTGAACTTACGTCGCGGCTGTCGTACTTCCTGTGGTCTTCGCCGCCCGACGAGGCATTGTTGGCCGCAGCGCAGCGGGGCGAACTGTCGGATCCGGCGAACCGGACCGCTCATGCGAGGCGGATGCTCAAAGATCCACGGATTCGGCGGTTCGCGACCGAAATGTTCGGACAGTGGCTAGGCTTCTATAAGTTCGACGAATTCACGCGGCCGGATGCGGAACGCTTCGCGGAATTCGACGCCGATTTGCGGAAAGCGATGTATGGCGAAGCGATCGAGTTCTGCTCCGACCTGGCGGCCAACGACCGCGATGTGCGGTTGTTGCTGACGGCGGACTACGCGTTTCTGCCTTCGCGGAAACTTGCGGAACATTACGGGCTGGCGGAGCTAGGCGACCCCAAAGCCGATCCCTGGACGAACTTCAAGCTGACTGCGCCGGTTGGCGTCGTGACGGCTCCCAGGGTGTCGCTGGCGGCGACGCCGCGTCGCGGCGTGTTGGGGTGGGGGGCCGTATTGACGAGCACTTCGCATCCGCTGCGCACCAGTCCGGTGCTGCGCGGCAACTGGATCTTGTCCGATCTGCTGGGGATCCCCACGCCGCCGCCGCCAAACACGGTCCCCGAGTTGCCGCAAGACGAGCGCAACAAAGACGGTTTGACGGTCGGACAATTACTGGCGCGGCACCGCGAAAACGCGGCGTGCGCCGTGTGCCACGCGCGAATCGATCCGCTTGGCATAGCGCTCGAAAATTTCGATCCGATTGGCCGCTTTCGCGGCAACGATCTCAATGGCAAGCCGATCAACAGTTCGGCGCGGTTGATCGACGACCGGCCCATCGAGGGCTTGCCCGGTCTGGTGGCGTACATGAATGAGGAAAAGCAACAGCGGTTGTTCGTACGTCGCCTCTGCCGCAAAACGCTTGGCTACGCGTTGGGGCGGAGCGTGCTTCCCGGCGACTTGCCGTTGCTGGCGGAAATCGAGGAAAAGTTGAAAGCCTCCAACGGTCGGTTCACGACGATCGTGGAGGCGATAGTGACCAGCCCGCAGTTTTCCTATTTGAGATTTGAATCGGCCGACAGCCGGGACACGCCGGCGACGCCGGCGAAACGCGAGGGACAGCCATGAGGATCGATTGCAACAGACGGAATTTTCTCCGCGGCCTTGGCGTTACGCTGGCGCTGCCCTGGCTGGAATCGGCGAGCGGTTGGGGGGCGGAGGCGGTGGGCGACAAGCCGCGTGGGGCCCCGAAGCGGTTCGCCTGTTTGTTCATGGCCAACGGCGTCGAGCCAGGTCAGTGGGGAGCGCAGGGAAATGGTTCGGACCTGTCTCTCCGCAGTTCGCTGGCGCCGCTCGAACCGGTGAAAGAACATCTGCTGGTGCTCAATGGCCTATACAACCCGAAGGCGTTGACGGGCAATGTCCATTTAGCGGCGGCCCCGAACGTGTTGTCGGGAGCGCACGTGACGCCGAGCACTTCGGATTTGTTGGTGGGTACGAGTTTCGACCAAGCGTTGGCGGCCGAACTGGGCGCGCATACCACGTTTCCGAGTTTAGTTTTGGGCATCGAGCCGCCTACGATTGGCACGCACAAAGGCTATTCGTGCATTTACAGCGGGCATATTTCGTGGAGCACCCCCAAGACGCCCGTGCCGCGGGAAAACAATCCGCGGGCGTTATATGACCGCTTGGTGGGTGATCCGCGGGGGATGCGGAAGGCGAAGAGCGCGCTCGATCTTGTGCTAGAGGACGCGAAAGACATTTTGCCGAGGGTCAGCGCCTGGGATCGGCAACGGCTGGACGAATACCTCGCGTCGGTGCGGGAAGTCGAGCAGCGGTTGTCGCGGGTGCCGGAGAAGGCTGGGCGAAGCGGACCGAAAGTGGAGGAGTTGATCGCGACTCCGGCAGCGCAGGAGCCGCCCGCGATTCCGGACCACATGCGGTTGATGCTTGATTTGCTGACGATCGCATTCGTTACCGACTCGACCCGTGTCGCGACATTGATGTTCAACAATGATCTGTCGCGGATGGATTTCGGTTTCCTGCGGCCGGGGAGTTCGGACTTGACCAACATGCACGGCATGTCGCACGCGGGCGGCGCGGATTACGCGTTGATGAACCGGTTCCACATGGAAATGGTCGCGCATTTGCTGACGCGGCTGCGGGACGCGGTCGAAGGCGAGTCGAGCGTGCTGGACAATTCATGCGTGATGTTTTGCAGCAGTTTGATGTCCGGCGGCGCACACGACCGGACCCAAATGCCCGTATTGCTCGCCGGCAAACTCGGCGGCGCGATTAAGACGGGCCGCGCACTCAACTACCAGCAAGCGCCGGAGGGCGAGCGCCGTTTGTGCAACCTCTTCGCGAAGCTTTCGGGTGACTACGGTTTGAAGAGCCGTTCGTTTGGCGACAGCACTGAGCCACTCCGGGACTTGTAATAAGAGGCCTCCATGAAGGACGCCAAGCACACCGCGACGGACTGGGAAGTCCGTCGAACTGGGGAACTACGCGACTTTATAGCTGACGCCCGACGATCATCGAGTTTTCCCGATGATGAACTTCGCCTTGAGGCTGATGCTCGGAAGCCCCGAGCATTCGAGACCGGAATTGGTTTGGCGAGCGTTTGCCAGCCAAAGGCATTGGGATAGGCAGGACAGTCGCCAGCGTTTGAACGAGGCTTGCGATACGGATGGCGTTGGGGAAGATGAGTTGAGTTTCGGGGCAGTCGGGGAATGGTCACGTGTCGGAAGCGATTGGATGGAATTTCGATAACAGCTACGGACGCTTGCCCGAGAGTTTTTACTCGCGGCAACCGCCGCTGGCCTCACGTTCGCCGCAGTTAGTGGTGTTCAACAGCCCGCTGGCGGCGAAACTAGGGGTGGATTGCGGGGATCCGCGCGACGAGTTGGTCGCCGCAACGCTGGCCGGTAACCTCATCCCCACCACCGCCGACCCACTCGCGCAAGCTTACGCTGGATGCCAGTTCGGGCACTTCACCATGTTGGGAGACGGCCGCGCACTGCTGTTGGGCGAGCAAATCACTCCGGAATCCGAGCGTTTTGACATTCAATTCAAGGGATCGGGTCGCACGCGGTTTTCGCGTGGCGGAGATGGACGCGCTGCCCTTGGCCCCATGCTTCGCGAGTACATCATCAGTGAAGCGATGTCGGCGCTCGGGGTGCCAACCACCCGGAGCCTGGCCGTAGTCGCGACCGGCGAGCCCGTGTACCGCGAACGCGCATTGCCCGGGGCCGTGTTGACCCGAGTCGCCGCAAGCCATATCCGCGTTGGAACCTTCGAGTACTTCTCCGGCCGACGCGACCTCGCCGGCCTTCAGTTACTCGCCGATTACACGATCGCGCGACATTATCCGCATCTATCACCCAAGTCGTCTTCGCTACCTGCGGCCCTCTCCTCCGCAACATTATTGTCGCCAGGCGAACCTCCGCGTTATCTGGAATTCCTCCGCGAGGTCGCGAACCGGCAAGCTGAACTGGTCGCCCACTGGCTGGGAATTGGCTTCGTTCATGGCGTGATGAACACCGACAACATGGCTGTGTCGGGGGAGACGATCGATTACGGCCCTTGCGCTTTTTTGGATTCCTACGATCCGGCCACCGTGTTCAGCTCCATCGACACCCGTGGCCGTTACGCCTTCGGCAACCAACCAGGCATCGCCCAATGGAATCTAGCGAGACTCGCCGAAACACTGCTCCCGCTGCTCGATAGCGACACCAAACGGGCCGTGGAACTGGCGATGGAAGTCATCCAAGGATTCCCCGCTCTGTTCCAAGAAAAATGGACGGCTAGGCTCCGCGCGAAACTCGGGTGGCTCGGAGCCGAACCTGACGACCTAGCGCTCGCCAAGGAATTCCTGGACTGGATGACTCGCACACACTCGGATTACACGAATACCTTCCGGCAACTCGCTGATTCCACCTTCGCCAAAGCGGCGATGAACGCCGACCCCGAGTTTTCCGCTTGGAGGGGCCGCTGGCTTGAGCGGCGTGAACGCTTCACCCAGGGAAATCCAGAACTGATCCATCAAGCCGATTCCCTAATGCGATCGACCAATCCCAGCGTCATTCCACGTAATCACCGCGTCGAAGAAGTGCTCGCCGCCGCTGTCGAAGATGGCGAACTAGAACCGCTCGACCGTCTTCTCGCAGCGTTGCAGCAACCTTACGAAGATGGTCCGGAGTTCGCCGCCTATCGTGAGCCGCCGCCCCCCTCGGCCTGCGGCTATCGAACTTTTTGCGGCACCTAACGTACCTCGCCCATCTATTCGCCAATCACTTGCGATCCGGCGCAAGAAAAACGGATTGGGGCTCACCGCAGCGAAGGTTGAGCCATTGGACGGAAACGCGGCTAGACGCTGCTTGCGGAAAAAAGGAATCCACGAGTCCAGCTTGAGCCGCTTGCGTAGGAGTCATCGCGAGGGACGGAAGGGGGCACGATTTCGCCAAGATCAGCGTGCTCGCCCGCAACCGCGACGCCAGATGGGCCGCGAGTGAATCGCTGCTTACGGTCCAGTCACGTGGCAGCCGTCGCCGACCGCGAAGCGAAGCGATGTCGAGATACGCTCCGGCGTCAATCACTCCAAGCAACGCCCGCGAACTCGGGGCAAAAGCCGTTCGGAGGGAAGCGCCCGAGGGAGGCGTTGCAAGTTCAGCGACAGATACGACCCAAGGAAATAGGCTGATGGCCTTTTCCGGCCCGCTTGCGGGATTGGCGTTGGCGGCCGCCGATAATCGTCGCCATGCCACGTCCGCTGTGATCGTCAGCAGCCGAGCACACCAAGAGTGGCACGCTTCATCGCCCAGCGATTGTCGCGCATCCCACTGGCGTAGCGCATCAATCCAGGGACCGCCGCCCGCCACGAGCACCCAGAATGGCGGGTCGCACGCTCGCGCTATTTCCCCTTCAGCCAAGGGTCGGCAGGGAGGCGGTCCCACTGAACTCTGGCAGTGGGCGGCAAGCCAAGTAAGCAGCCTGACCGGCCAATCATCCAGTTCAAATAAGCTTCCGCCCACCTTGATGACCCCGGTCACCCGGGGGCGGCGGAGAGTCCTCACGGCGCCTTCGCCAGTTGCCGAACGTACGGGATGATGTGCTGGGCGTAGGTGAACCCGTCCTTGCCGTACTCGTTCTTTTCGTTGTCGAACTGCTTGCTTAGTTTTCCCGCGCGATCGTAAACCTGGATGACCGGAATCGAGGCGATTCCGAGCTTGCCGTACAAGTCGATGTCGGCGTCGGCGCTGATCAATGTCACGAATGGAGCTTTGATCTCTTTAAGCACTTTCAGTGCGGCCGGACGCTCATCCTCCGGCTTGCCGTCGCCGGCGAAATTGCAGTTGATCGACAAGCACACGACATCTTTCGCGAGTTCGCGCTGAATGCGGCCCAGTTGCGGCAGTTCCGCGATGCAGGGTGGGCAATAGTTCGACCAGAAGTCGACAACCACAACCCGTCCTCGATAGGAAGCAATCAGTTCCTGCGCCTGCTTCCAAGTCGCCACTCGAACCAACGGTTCGGATGGCTGGACAGCGGGCGCTGCTGATTGTTGCGCTGCTGATTGTTGCGCCGCTGCTTGTTTTGCCGCTGACTGTTGTGCTGTTGGTTGCGGAGCCTGTCGCTCTGTCTCTTGTCCCACCGAGCCGGTTGCCAAGCCGAGCACCGCAACCGATGCGGTTAACGCTTTCGCTACCACCCCGGGCAGCGTTGAGGCCGGCGCCTTTTCAGAACGCAGAATGGCGGAAGGCACTCCGAAAATGGTTCTCGCCATCGGGAAAACTCCTGGGCGCGGGAAGAGGGTGGCGGTTTCAGCGTTGGGGACGCGAGGGTTTCGAACGACCGCAGGGGGCAAAGCTTCCACCCTCCGCAGTTCGCCACAAACCTACCCGAAACCTCCGTCACCACCAAGTCATCGCTCTTCGAACCGCACGCTTCCGCCCCTTTGTTAGCCATTCCATCAATCACCTAATTCACGGTCAACGAATTCGTCTCCGGAGTCGGATTCGAGGCGAACGACGAGTGCCGTTCTGGACGCAATTCTGGGCGCAATTCTGGACGTACTTCGGAGCAGGCTTCGGGAAGGATTTCCCCCCGAATCACTCGCACTTGATCGGGAGCCTCGACGCCAATCGAGACGCGATTCCCCGCCATGCGCACCAACGTGATGGTGATGTTGTCACCAATGACGATCTTCTCACCGACCTTACGACTTAGAACCAGCATGATCTCCTCCTTGAGCGAACGCTCCTTCACTGATCCAGGTCTGTGAACCTCAGAATCGCTTGGCCAACACCAGACTACCCGTGCCGCCTCGCCGATCCTCCCTCGCAACCGCTACACTCGCACCCTAGGTAATAAGACGAAGCGGATCGCGAAAAAGTTCGCGGATTCCGGAAAAACTTTGGAGAAGTCCTGGCCGCGTGGCCTCCAAACAACCCACGGATCCGTTTTTTCAATCCTCAGCCAAGGTCCAAACAGCAACATCGAGCCCTTCACATGAGTTTTTCTTGCGTCGAACGCCGTTTTTTTCCGTGGTGGATCGAAGTCGTCAACGTCTTGGTCGGCAGCGCCAGCGTGTTGTGCCTACCGGCTGGACTTCCGGCTCAACCACCCGTTCCAACTCCCGTTCCATCATCCACGCAACCTGCGGTACGGCCGTCAGCGACTCCGAGCGCTGGAACGCAGGCAAGCGATCGGGCCTCAACGCCTTCACGTCCGGAAACGGCGGACGAGCTATCGCGGAAGCTGGCGATTGCCGACCGCACCGGAGACGGCCAGTCACTCCTCAAAATCGCCAACGACTGGATCGCCCGAGACCCGTCGGCGGCCGAAGCCTACTATTGGCGCGGCCGGGAACGGTTCCGTCGCGGCGAAGTGGCCCAATCCGTCCAAGACTTCGATCGCTATGTGGAACTCCGCCCGGAACGCGAGCCACCTCAGTGGGAACGCGGCATCGCGCTCTACTACGACCGCCAGTTCGCGCGGGGCTCCAAGCAGTTCGAGCTCTACCAAACCTACGACAACCGCGATGTGGAGAACTCGGTTTGGCGTTACCTATGCCTGGCTCGAGCCGAAAATCGTGAAAAGGCTCGCGGAACGATGCTTCCGGTCGACCGCGATCCGCGCGTTCCGATGACCGAGATTTTTCAATTGTTCGCCGGCAAAGCCACGCCTGAACAAGTGCTGGCCGCCGCTCGGGCCAACGATCCTCCCGCCGATGTCCTCGCGGGCCGATTGTTCTACGCCCATCTTTACCTGGCGCTCTTCTACGAAAGCGAGGGCCAACCCGATCGCTGCCGCCAATATCTGGAACTGGCCGCCGACAAAGAACTGCGGCGCAATCCTCGCATCAACGCCTACATGTGGGCGGTCGCCGATGTGCACTGGAAACTGCTGAAGACCAACGGCGCAAGCAAGAACTCGTCCACGGGTGAGCCCAAAGGTACGCCGCGTAAGCCAGACAAACCTTAGACGAGGATTGAACGCTTTGATTCGCGCAATCGGACGTTCCGTCGTTTGACGATTTTCAAGCATTATTGTCGCGTCCGCCGCCCTTCGGCGGCGTTTTCGGCCGCCCCAACAGCGCCGTCTTAGGCCAACAAATCCCGCTGTGACTCTTGTGCCGGTTCTGCCTTTGGCCTCGAAACAATAATGCACATCAACCGTGCAAATTAAATTGTTTCATCGGACATGAATATTATTGTCTTGATAGACGCAAGGCCGAGCACGGGCGGGTCGAGTGGCCCCGGTGGGTCGGTCGCGGTGGAACGCGAGAAATTTCCCTAAAGGAGAGAGTCATGCGGAATGTTGTCGTGGCGGCTTTGTTGGTGGTGTTGGGCGGCGGCGTGGCGAGCGCCAAGGAACCGGTTTCCATGTCGAAGGTCGGCCTGACCGGCATTAAAAAGATCAGCGATCGCCAAGGCAATCAAGTTCGCGGCTTGGCTGTGAAGGCGGTCGCTTCGGGTTTGAGTTCGATGGGCGCCGTGCTCTATGATCCGGCGACCGCTTCGCGCGTCAATCTGGATCTCGTGAACTTCTCGTCGGCGGAAGACGCAATGGGTTGCGGTCCGAACATCGACGCTCAGAACTACAACGTGATCGGTATCAACCCGGCGTTCGTTTTCACCGTCGGCGACTTCTCAGCGTCGATCGGTGTCTTCACCGCTGGCGGTTCTTCGCAATCGGTGGTCAACGGCGGAGCCACTTCGTTCCTCGTCCCCAATCCGATCGGCAACCCGTAAGCGGTTCGGCACAGCAAGGTTCGGCGAGTCGCACCCCATCGCCAGCCTCGGCTTCCTCGACTCGGCCGGGTTAATGACGCTGGTGTGACTTAGTCCGGGCAAGGGCGGAAACGCGAAAGCGTTTCCGCCTTTTTTCATGGATGCCGGTAGCGAGAATCGCGAGACAACAGCCCTCAACTGGGCGGTGGAACGCTTCCATCCCGACGCGGTTCGTTGTAAACGCTCGAAGCCGGAGCGACCGCGACGCTGGCGTAAGGTATCGGCATGGGGATTGGCAGATGCACCGGCACCGGGATCTGAACGGGCACGGGCACTTGCACCGGAAGCTGATAAGGTGTCGGAACTGGATAAGGTTGCGCCACTGGCATCGAGGGTGTGAATCCGGGGGCCGGGTACGCCGGGCCCCAGGGCGCGCCTCCGCCCCAGCACCGAGCGGACTGCTCCCAAGGACTCTGCCCCACTCCGGGCATCCCGTTCACAAATCCGCCGCTGGCGAACCCGCCTCCGTAAGCGGGTCCAGGCACGGCGCCTAAATAGCCTGGAACCATGGTTGGAGTCGGCGCGCCCGCCATGCTCGGCGAAAGCACGATGATCGTGGGCGTTGTCGCCGCCGGAGTCGCCGCTGACGTTGTCGGGGTGGCGCTGGCGGTAGCGTTGCTGGTGGCGCCGACCGCCGCCGAATCAGGTTTGTGGGCGGGAGCCGAAGCCAAGTTTGAAGCTGAGTCGGTGGTCGCCGTCGGGTCGGCGCCCGACATCGGCGATCGCTGTTTCCGCTCTAAAGCGGCGCGCGACGCGCACGAGGGTAGGGACAACGAGATACGCGGCAGCAAGAAACGCCAGCGACCCTGACGCCGCGAGCGCTCTGGACCTGGCCCCGAATCAACCGGTTGAGTGGCGGGGGAAGCGGAACGTTTCGCGGAACGTTTCCCCCTGTCAGCACGTGGATTTTTTGACGGACTGCCGTCTGCCGCCTGGCGCCCCGATTTATCTCGACGGCGATGTGCCGCGACGACGGACGCGAGGCTCGGGTGATCCGCGTTGTCGGCGTCTGTTCGACCACTAACCGTGCCTCGGGACGATTCAATTGGCCACGGTTCCTCGGCGAACTCGCGTTCATCGGCGTCCCCGGAAGCGTTGTCGTCTTCGGCCCCGTCGAAGTCCGAGACCGACTTGGCGAATTCGCTTCGCTCGTCGCTCCCCGCCTCTTCATCTTCGCCGTCCGCATGTCGCTCGCGAAACCATTTTCGCGCTAGCAGCAGCGCGCATAGCGCCGAGCATCCCATTAACGCGTAACGCAATCCGCCCCGGCTTCCTAAACCGCTAAACGACAGGATCGGCCGCGGATTGTTCCAGTCCGCGTCTTCCTCCCTGTCATTCCGCTCGCCGTCATCGACGGCCGCGAACCGCTCATCTTGGAACGAGACGGAAGATGGCGCGACAAGCGGGTCGGCTACCGCATCCTCTCTGATCGAAACGGCTTCGGATTCCGATTCGGCCCCGCCGTCCCATTCGCGTCGGTCTTCCCATTCGCGTCGGTCTTCCGTTTCCGACACGACACCCTGTTCGGACTCGAATTCCTGATCTGATTCCAGGATCTGTTCTGACTCGGGGACAAGATCAGGCTCTAAGCGCCGCTCCCTGGCGAAACCGGTTCTCGACGCAGAGCCATACTCCGACTCAGACGGCAACTCAGACTGCAATTCGGGTTCCGCGCCAGATTTCTGGTCCTCCGTCCGCATCGCGTTGACCGCCTGCATGGTGCGGCGTTCGTCCAATGATTCCCCGGATTCCCGGGAATCCGTTGTGTCCCGCGCTCCATTGGCGGCCCAAGGATAGGGGACTCGATAGGGTCCCGTCGCCGGCTTAGCGGCCGTCGGTGCGTGACGGCTTCAGCTTTAAACCGCGATGCTTCCCGTCCTACTTCCCGCCCGTTTGCGAGCGGTATGGCATGCATTTCGAGACCGTCGGGCAACTCCCGCGGCGGTTCCGCCCCTCCGCCGCTTGTCGACGGCCCAGCGACGGCCAGCAGCGCCAACCAGATGCTCGTGGTTGCTCGCGACACCCTGGAAACCCTCGCTTCAAAGGACGGGAACCGACTCAAGAATCCGCCAATCACGTGTGTCTAGTAGCAAACTTTCCAACTTCCGGGAATAGCTGCTTTTCCCGTGTTGAGAGGCGCCGTCCCCTGCCCGCTTCTTTTCAACGCCCCTGCCCCGCTCGGACGAGCTCGAAGACGCCTTCACCTCTAATCCAGGAAGCCAAGCGAAAATGAACAAATTAAGACGTTTGAATCGACTTTGCTGGCCCTCCGCAAATTTCTGAAGTTCCGCAAAAGTTCTCCCAGGGCACTCGTCGATAAAGTCCGCGTAACAGGAAATATCGACACAAAACCTCCAGATTAACAAATGCGGCGACGGTCTCCGTTTCCGCGATTTATCCCGGTTTGGAGCGGTCGTTGGGGCCTGTATTCGGGCGGAAATCATCAATCCGACAGCGGATTGGAGCGGTACACCATGAAGCGAAATCCCAGATCCCTACCGCGTGCCTCAACGCCCCGTGGCGTGTGGCCGCTCGTTGGCGCCGTCGCGGCGTTAGCGGTGACTGGTGGACTTATCTTCGACGGCTACCGTGGTTCCGAGGAAACGGCGACACAACGCGATGCCATGCCGCGGGAACGCCGCGCACCGTCCGTCACCGACGAAGCTCGACATCGATCCGTGACGACCGTCGCTTCGAAATCCCGGTCGAGCAGCCCGGCCGGCTCCACCATGGCACGGCGCGACAGCAAGTCCCAGGGTGTTGCCGCCCCTGAACGCCCCTATGCCGCAGTCGCCTCCAACCCGCGGAACATCGCCAACGCTCGCACTTCCCGCCCTGTCGGCGATCGTCTGGTTCGCCCGGTGAACGACGAAACTTCGGCGGCGATGGCCGCGAACGAAGAACGCAGTGCCCAGTTTGAAGCGGCAGCCAACGAAGCGCGCAAAGCGCAGCTCGAAGCGGCGGCTAGCGAGGAAAACGAGGCGATGGGACGCCGCTTTTGGGACGACGAAGAAGTGACCGACGAGGAGATCGCGGCCGAACAAGAATCGTTCGCGGCGGACAGCGACCCCAACGGAGGACGGTCCCTCGCACGACTCGCTCAATTGCCGCCGCCTCCACCGGCGACGACCACCCCGGCTGCGACCGCTCCGATGGCCGCCAATCCCATGGCGGCGGCTCCTCAAGCGACTTCGTCAATGTCTAGCGGGACGATGGCTGATACGACCGCGAAGCCGTCGAGCGGTGGCACGACCGGCGCCGGTTCGACGACCTCGAACTCCGGGAGTTCGGGTTCGAGCGGGTCCGGCACATCCGCCAGCAGCGTCACGCCTCCCCCTGCCGCTCCGCGCCCCACATCGAAGGGCCGACAGACCTTGCGTTCCGCGGGCGAGAAAATGATCGGCCGCGCGAAGAAAGCGATCGAGGGAGGCGTCTACGCGGGCGGCGAGTTGACTTTCATCGCTCCACTCCGCGAACCCGAGCAAGTGGTCGGAATCGCCGATTTCACGACCGGCCAGGTATGGCAACAAACGGGAGTCACTGGAATCGGAACAGGAATGCGGATGTGGGCGGGCGTGATGCCCGAAGACCAAGGCTTCCGGGTGCGTTACTTCACGATGGCCAACGACCAACTGAAGGCGGATCCGGTATTCCCGCAGTTCGCCCAGCCCGCGTTTTCCAGTGCCAGCCACTACGACATCCATGCGCTCGACCTGGAGTTCACCCAGATCTTCCCCATGGGCCATCACCGGATCGACGCTTCCTTCGGCGTGCGGATGGCCGAGTTGTCTTTGCAATCGAGCACGGTGGGCTACGCCGACGTCGGCAACGGCGTTAGCGTCTATGGCCTAGCGATGGCGGCCAACGAAGTGCAAGGCATCGGCTTCACCGGGTCGGTGGGCGGCTTCATCCACATTCAAGACCTGCTTGGTCCCAAGGCCGAGGCGCGGCTGGGAGCGCCGGGCCCCAAGACACCGTTCCAAGAGTGGGTGATGCACTGGGGACTCTTTTATAATGTTCGCGGCACGGCCTTATGGTCGGAAACAGCGGTAAGCGTTCTGACGGACGCGAACGCGGTTGTTCAAGGCAACGCGTCCGGCTCCGCCTTTTCCCGCAACCAAGCGACAGCCGTGGGAGACGAACGCCAGATCACCGGCAACTTCGAACTCCAATTCGGCTTCGAGTACGAAAAGAAGCTCGAAAAGCTGCCTACCAGCCTCGTGATGCGAATTGGCTTCGAGTACCAGCGTTGGAGCCTCGGCGAAGTGGAAGCGACCAGCCGCTCGCAAGCGTACCTAACTGGCTCCGAACTGGAGCGGTTTGGCGGCGGGGCGCGAGCCGTAGCGGAACGCAACGACAGCTACCTGGACTTGTTTGGAATCGCGGTCGCCGTTGGCTTGTCCTACTGATCCGGCCACTGCCCCACTCCAGCCATCTCGACAGCCAACTCCCATACACACGGATAGAGCCATGATGAACGCCCACCACCGCGGTCCGATCGCCCGCCCGCCCAATGGCTTGGCGTCGCCCACCGCCCCGGCGCGTGCCAACCTGGAACCGCGCTGTGCTCACAAGCCTTCAATGCCACGCCGTCCATTTATCGTTCGCCCACTCGTATTGGGACCTCCAACCATGAGCCTTCGCATCCTCTCCGCCGCCTGCCTCGGCCTGACGAGCGTGCTCGTTGCAGTTTCGGCAACGGATTCCTGGCGTTGGAAGCTCGCGTTGGCGGGAATCGCGGCGATCTGCTGGGCGGATGGCTTACGGGTTTGGTTGACATCGCAGCGGGGCGAACGGCGGCCATGGCGCGACGGGGGCCGCCGGCACACATCCGTTTGGATCGCCCTGGCCACCTCCGTCGCGGCGATCACGGTCGGCTGGGCCACTTCTCCCACAGCCCACCGCTCGCCGCTGAACGAACGACGCGCGTGGAAGCGGGTGGACCAAGCATCATCGCTCAGCCTACGCCAGCGGATCATGCCGGTCGCCAATCATGGCAATCGACCGGGAGCCGTGGCGATGGCGGATAAGCCCGAGAACAACGATTCCGAGGCCTACGGTGTGGAGCCGGCTTCCGCGCCGCGTCCGTTCGCCGCGCCGGACGCCAAACGGCTGTCACCCACCTTCGGCGCTCCGCGCCGCTCGGGTGCCCGAGCTTACCCGGCAGCCAACGCCATCGGAACCGACAACGACGGCGTCGGCAGCGGCACCGGCACCGGCAGCGGCAGCGGCAGCGGCTCGGTCCGCCATGCGACACCGTCCCTGCCAGCCTTCAACGAACGGATTGATGTGGCGGCCGAGCAACGACGCCTCGAAGAGTTCATGCAAGTGGCGTATCAGTCGGACGACTCGCAGGGCGAGGGAAAGCCAACTAAGCCAGCCCGTCCCACGCCGCCGGCGACCACCGATGCCCAGACGGGCGCAGGGGGATCAGGAGCCCCGATGGGCGCCTCGCCGATGGGTCCCGCTCCCATGGGCACGGCCCCCATGGGGACGGCACCGATGACACCCGCATCGACGGGATCGACGGGCGGTTCAGGCAGCGGCGCGGCCCCGGCAGGCTCGGCCAGCGCGACGACGCTCGGCGTCGCACCTCCCAAGGAACAACCGGAGTTCCTCCGCCAAGACTCGGTGCTGCTGGAACCCGGCGAATACCAAATGGAATTCGGTTTGGCCTACACGCTCAGCAACTCGACCAACACGATCTCGCTCCAGCAGGGAGGAGCCGTGTTCGCGGGCGATATCGTGCGGACCAATCGGTTGATCATCAGCACGATCGATCTTCGCGTCGGCATCACCCCGGACTGGCAGGGTTCGGTGGTGCTGCCCTTTGGATGGTCGAGCGGCCAATTGGTGTTCGCGGGCGCGGACGAGTACAGCAGCACGGGCGGTATCGGCGACATCAACATTTCACTGACCCGGTTGATTCAAGAAGGCGACATGGATAGCCCCACGATCATGGCGAACTTCTCGTGCTCGGCCCCGACAGGCGAAAGCAATTTCGCATCGTCGATCGCTGTGCCAGGCGCCTCGCTCGGACAAGGATTCTGGACGACCACCGCAGGCATCACGATGGTGCGGGTGTTCGATCCGCTGGTGCTGTTCGGCGGCTTTGGCTACCAGCACCGCTTCGACACGGAAATCCTGCCGAATGTGACGTTGTCGCCGGGTGTGATGGCGTATTACCGCTTCGGTGTCGGCTACGCGATCAACTCGAAGATCACGCTCAACGGCAGCTTCAGCGGTTCTTACCTATCCGAAATCTCGATCAACGACCGACGCTCGGCGGGCAGCGCCCGCGAACCGTTGCAGCTGCGGCTGGCCATGACGATCGCCAGCCGCGAGCCGAGCGCGACGCGGCAACGCAAAGCGAGGACGATCGAACCGTACTTGACCATTGGCTTAACCGATGTCGCTCCCGACGCGCAGTTCGGCATCAGCTGGTCTTACTAGCAACCCAAGCTCGCGAGGAGAGTCGCCTATGAGAAAGAAATGGCTTGCCAGCTGGCTCGCGGTTTGCCTCGCGACGGCTTGCTGGGCTGGAGTTGGCAGGACGGGAGGCGAAGAGCCGCCCTCCACGCGACCCAAAACGGCTTCTCAGGCACCGGCCCGGGACCAGCAGCGGACGTTCCAGGTGTTCCCCAAAAACGCCCGTCAGTTGCGTGTCGAAGGGGTAGTGCTGCAGGAACGGGACTTTTCCTGCGGGGCCGCCGCGTTGTCCACGATTTGCCGTTACCAGTGGGGCGGTAAGGAGACGGAAACCGACATCCTCACCGCGCTACTCGAACAACTGACCGTCGACGAGCTCAAAGAGCGGATCGAGAACGGATTAACACTCACCGACTTGCGGCGTTTGGCGGCCGGTTTCGGCTACCAGACGCTCCTGGGCCGCTTGCCGCTCGACAAGCTCCGCGACTCAAAGATCCCTTTGATCGTGGGCATCACCCACCGCGGCTACAACCACTTCGTTGTGTTTCGCGGCATGGACAACGATTACGTGTACATCGCCGACCCGGCGGCTGGAAAGGTTCGCATGCTGATTCGCGAGTTTGAAAGCGAGTGGCAACGCAACGCCGTGCTGGTGGTGATCAAGCCGGGGGTCAGCCTCGCCCGCCGCGCGCCGCTAATGGCCACGCCCGAGGAAAAATCGCTCGGCTACACCAACCGGCTCTTCATCCAAAACTACGTCGTACCCCGCGCAACCCGCTTCTAGCCATGTCCACACAACCGCTCGATCAAACGCATTCGCCGCGCACTGCCTGGTCACGCCCTTTCGTCAAGGAGCCTTTCATGTCCTCGATCCTCCGCTTGCCACTCGCGGCCCGCTCCGCCTGCTGGGCAACGCTTCTTGGCGTGCTCAGCCTCAGCGGGACCGCCCAGCGCGGCTTGGCCGCCGCCGAGCCTGCCGTCGGCCCGCCGGGTTCGGCATCCCTGGCCGCCGAGGACGAGGAGCTCGTGGCGCCTGTGGCGACTCGAAGCACGCGCCGCGTCCAACGGCCCACATCGCAGCGTCCCGCAGTCCAGCGAGCGGCAGAGGAACCTGCCCGCCGCTCCGCTTCCTCCGGCAACGTGATGCGGGTCACGCTACGCGAAGAGGACGAGGAATCCGCGCCCGAGGTTACCGCTCCACCGGCCGCGACTCGGGCACCGGCCGCCGCCCCGCCCCGTTCGCCCCGTCGGATCCTGGAACTGGCGGACGACGAGGAGCGGGAACTTGAAGGTATCCCCGACCCCACCGAACTGGAAATGTCCGCCGACACTCCGCCACCCGCGCCGGTGGACGACGAGTCGCTACCGGCGGCCTCGGAGGAGTTCGCGCCCGAGGTTCCGCTGCCGTTGGCGCAACCGCCCGCGCGTCAACGCGTGGCGCCGCCGGCCGCTGATCCGGGTCCCCCCGATCCGACAACTCCGGTGCCTACCCCAATTCCCGCTCGTGCTCCGAACCGAGTTCTAGGCACTCCGTCGACCCCACGGCTTCCTGGTCAGTCGCTTCGGCAACCTGCCCCGGCTAGTCCGTCGCCGCGCATGGCGCCATCCGCCACTCCCAGTCCCGGAACGGCTCCGCCACCCGCGAACATTGAAGGAGAAGGCGAGGCCGTGCCGGTTCCACCGGAAGCCCCGCTGCCGCCGAGTCCCCCTGTCCGTCCATTGAAGCGACCGACAGTCGCGTCTCCGACTCCGACGCAAGATCCCGGTGTGCCTGGGATTCCAGCTCCAACCCCGATTCCAACGCTGCCGCCTGCTCCGACGAACAACGGCGTGGGGCCGACTCCGTACGAACCGGCCCCGTCCACACCGACGATTCCGCCGATGCCCTCGGCAGGCAACGTGGTTCCGCCCGCCAGCCCAGCCAATCCCGCGTTCGTTCCCGCGCCGGCTGCGCCGCCCGCGT
>JBJTOW010000916.1:0-2796 GCA_046074805.1 Planctomycetota bacterium
GGGTGATACGCCGGCTCGCGACAGGTTGGCGATAAACGCCTTGCGGAGCGAATGAAAATCAGCGACATAGCCCCGATCGTCCTTGTACGCCAGGAACGATGACGCCTGACGCCGAAGTTTGTCCGCCTCGTCACTTCGCGAACTGTCGCAACGCGACGACGTTGATCGGTTCGCTCACAAATCAGGCGAACAGTTGGCACTCAGCCTTGGATCGCGCGCCAGTATCGGCACGGTCACTAGTTGCGTCCGGCTCGTTCGCTCGAACGTCTCAGGTCGCCTGAAGAAACACATCGGCCTCGAAGCCAGCCAAAACGACGTTATCGCCCACGATGAGCGGGGCTATTTCCTGCAGGACTGGATCACCGTGCAGTTTGCCGACGACGGACACGGTGCGAATGTCACCGAGGTCTCGTCCGCCAGAGAGATTGTCCCTGCGGGGCCAACGGATGTCCCCGCAGGGATAGCGACTCAGGACACGAATGGCATCAACCCGCGACAACACTGGGTCTTGAGGGAACTCCAACGCGGCATCGCGGTTGAGCGCGTGCCTCGCCAATCTTCGGTCGCGTTCGTGGAGGTTCCTCGCAGATAGCTGAGATCGGCACACGCTCCAGCAGGTGACGCTTGACTGCGGCGACCTTCTCATGCGGCGAAAAATGGCGGCGTTTCGAGTCCGGGGTTTTGTCCACGGGAAACCGCCGTACAGGTTGCGCTAACTCGTGCCTTGGTTTCTTCCAGATTCAGCCGACGCGAGACAGTCGCGATCTTTTCCACGGAAGATCACATCGCTGGCATGCCAACGTACGGGCTTTTTGCCAGTCCGCTTGGCAAGCCTTGTGGGTCAAGTAGCCTTTGCCGCCGGTTTTTGCTATACGGGGCGTTTCCGATCGGACATACCGAAGGAGACGAGGGCGAGATGGACGGGTTCGCGTTTTGGTTCACGTTGTTTGTGTTGGCGGCAACGTTGTTCGCGTTGATGCGCGACATGGGACCTCCGGATATCATCTTTGTCGCCGCCCTGGTGGTGTTGGTGTTGGGCAAGGTGTTGACACCCAAGGACGCTTTCGCGGGATTCGCGAGCCCCAGCGTTTTGATGGTTGGGGCGTTGTTTATGGTGGCGGCCGCGTTGCGGGAAACGGGCGCGCTTGACTATCTCGGACAACGGCTGCTCGGCAAAGTCAACTCGGAACGCGGCGGCTTGCTGTGGGTGTCGAGCGTCGCGACGGCGACCTCGGCGTTGCTCAACAACACCACGATCGTCGCGATGCTCTTACCGGTTGTGCTCGACTGGTGCCGCAAGCGGTCGATTTCGCCGAGCCGCCTGTTGATTCCGCTCTCGTTCGCCACCATTCTGGGCGGAACCTGCACGTTGATTGGCACGAGCACCAATTTGGTGGTGCAGAGCAAGTTGGCGGACAAAGGCATGCCGCCGATGTCGTTTTTCGAATTGGGTTGCGTGGGTGTGCCCTGCGCGATTCTCGGCTTGATATATCTGCTGACGGCCGGCCGGTGGTTGTTGCCGAACCGGAAGGAGTTGCTGCAGCAGTTGGAGGAAACTCGACGCGAGTATCTGGTGGAGATGATGGTTCAGCCGGGCTGCCGGTTGATCGGCCAGAGCGTGCAGGCGGCCGGACTGCGGAACTTGCCCGGGCTGTTTCTGATCGAAATCGACCGCAACGGGTCGATCATTGGTCCCGTCGCGCCGCAGGAGATCGTGCGGGATGGCGATCGCATGGTGTTCACGGGCGTGGTCGACACGATCGTCGACCTCAAGAAGATTCCGGGCTTCGTGCCGGCGGCCGACGAAACTTATGAGGTCAAGTCGGAACGGCAGCGGGGCCGTATGCTATGCGAGGCGGTGGTCAGCGCGACTTCGCCCTTGATCGGAAAGACGATCAAGGACGCGGACTTGCGGGCCCGGTACAACGCGGCGGTGGTGGCCGTCCATCGCAATGGCCAACGAGTGACCACGAAGCTAGGCGATACGACATTGCATCCGGGCGATACGCTGCTGCTGCAAACCGGCAGCCATTTCCTGCGTGCCCACCGGAATAACCCCGATTTCTACCTCGTGGCCAACGTCGATGATTCGCGGCCGCTGCGGCACGACCGGGTGCCGATCGCGTTGGTTCTATTCGCCGGCATGATCGCGTTGTTGGCTACCGAGTCATTCACGGGCATCGACCCGATGATCACCGCGTTCCTGATGGCCGGTCTGATGATTCTCACGCGATGCATTTCCACGGCCGACGCGCGGCAATCGATCGAGTGGTCGGTGCTGGTTGGCATCGCCGCGTCGTTCGGACTGGGGACCGCGCTCGAAAAAGCTGGGATCGCTCGGCAGTTCGCCGACTTTCTAGCGCAATCGACGGAGGGCTTTGGACCCATCGCGGCGCTCGCGGCGCTGTACTTCGGAACAATGCTGCTCAACGAACTGATCACGAACAACGGCGCGGCGGTACTCGCCTTTCCCTTCGCCGTGGAATTGTCGAGCTCGCTGGAGGTCAGTCCGAGGCCGTTCGTGATTGCCATCGCCCTTGCCGCGTCGTACGCCTTCGCATCGCCCATCGGTTACCAAACGCACATGATGGTCTACGGACCTGGCGGGTATCGCTTCGCCGACTTCGTGCGTGTTGGCCTGCCATTGAACTTGTTGCTGTGGGTGGCGGCGGTGACGCTGATTCCGCTGATCTGGCACTTTTAGTTCCGCTCGGGCGGGATCTAACTGACGCTCGCAACGTGACGATCATTATTCCGTCAAACCGGGGCTTTTAGGGGCGGTAAGCGCTCTCGACC
>JBJTOW010000917.1:0-13661 GCA_046074805.1 Planctomycetota bacterium
GCGTCCGAAGGGATGGTGGCCGAAGAGTCGGTGGCCGAAGCGTTAGTGGCGGACCGCGTCGCGGACTGAAAGCCGAGCGTGTCCACGCGCCAAACGGTGAGCAGTCCGCGTTCGTCGAGCACCGCGATATCGCGACTATCGGGACTCCAAGCGGCGTCCAAGAGGCGGTGATGATTGGGCAATACGGGAATCGCCAAGCGACCTTCGTCGAGGTCTAGCACCAGCAGTTCGCCCGCTTCGGAACAGGCCAACAAACGGCGGCTGTCGGGGCTAAACGCGATCCGTTCGATTGGCTGGCTCAACTGTTCGCACTTGGCGAAACGCATTCCACAGTCAATGTCGTCGATAACGCCGATTCGCCCGTTGCTATAGCCAAAAGCCAGCTTCGATTCGGACGGATCGACGGCGGCGACCGTCACTTTCGTGAAGGCGCGCAGTTCATTGACCGCTTCGCGAAACGCCATCGATATCTGGGGATGATGCAACTGTTGGTCGTATCTTCCGCGAAAGTCGTATGTCCAACGCCAATGATTCACGTAAATGGGAATGCGGCCGCCGGAAATGTATCCCGCGTCGGTCAATTTTCCGCCACGGAAGCTCACCGATTGGCAACGTTCGTCACCGACCAACATCGCTCCCTCATTGATGAACACGATCCCCTGCGTTGATTCATCAAGGGGGCCGACCGAGCCCATCAAGCCGCGACCGGACGGAAGTCGCCAGCCGTAGCACATCAGTTGTCCAGCGCGGCTTCCGAGGGCCAGCGCGATGTCTTTCCCTGGGGAAATCCACAATCGCCGCCAATCTTCCGGCGATTCCGCAGGCCGTTCCAGCGATACGGGCGGAACGCTGTCATTGGTGCGCCGCAAAATCGGTCCCGCCGAATCGCCCGAGGGCGACAAACGCCATTCCATATCGATGGTGAACGGGCCCGAGGCGCACGATTGCTCAGTGACCTTTCCGGAGGAGATGTCGACTTCCCACACGCGTCCGCCATGCGCGTCGGTTACGGCGAGCCGTCCCGAGGTTGGATTGAAACTGAGTTGGCGGCGCGGCGATCGACGTTCGCTCGACGCGCTGGCGTCCATCGTTTCCACCGGCAAAATCAACCGTTGGCTAATCGTCGGCAGCGTATCGAGGATGCTATAGGCGCGCAACTTGGAGAGTGAACGCACCGAGAGTTCCTCGTTCGCGGGCGGCGCGAGCGGCGCGAATTTCGACAAGGCGACTTGTAAGCAGTAGTCCAAGGCCTTGACATCATTGCTGGCGTCCAAGGCGCTAAAGGTCCGTAATTGAGTGGCCTCGGCGTCGCTATTGAATCTGGCGTTTTTGGCCTTACTGAGTTCGAGGCTCTGGGCCTCGCCGGCCAACCGCAGTTGGCCGATCCGCCATTGCGAGCGAGCGTAAGCGAGCGAGAGCGCGGAGAGCATCGCGAGTCCCACGAGCGCCACCGACGCGACTCGATTGCGCGACACCCAACGAGCCGCTCGGCGCCAGCGATTCCGCGGGCGGGCGAGAATCGGCTTGCCGGCGAGGAAACGGCGCAGATCCAGCGCCAGTTCGCCCGCTGATCGATAACGCCAGCGAGTACGCTTTTCCAGGCAGCACAAGCAAATAGTCTCGAGGTCGACTGGCACTTCTGGCTGAAAACGGCGCGGGGCGACCGGTTCGAAGTGGCGGACGAGGGCGAGCATGCGGCGCGGATTGTCCTCGGGCAGCGGCGGTAGGCCGGTGAGCATCAAGTACAAAATCGCCCCTAAGGAATAGATGTCGGCCGCTGGCCCAACCGCGCCGAATTCGGCGATGAACTGCTCGGGCGCGGCGAACGCCGGTGTCCCCAACAACTGGCCGGTTTGCGTGCGTAGGGTGCGGCTGTCGAGCAGTTTGGCGATGCCGAAATCGGCGATTTTGGGGTCATAGTCCGCCAGTGTGTTTTCCCGTGGAGGCAGAGCGGCCGGAGGTTGCCTGGGGACCAGCAGGATGTTGGTGGGTTTCAAATCCCGGTGCAGCACGCCGCGGCGATGGGCGTGTTCGAGAGCGTCCGCCAATTTCGCGATTAGATCGGCGGCGGCGATCGGCGGCTGGGGTTGTCCACCGAGCATTTTGTGAAGCGTGCCGCCGGATGCGAATTCCATGACCAAGTAAGGTCGTCCATCGACAGCTCCGGCTGATTCGACGTGGATGATGTGGGGATGGTCGAGACGCATGGTGGCACGGGCCTCGACATCGAACCGATCCAACTCGTCGCTGGAAGGACAAGCGGTCGACAGCACCTTGCAGGCAAGTACGCGTCCGTCCGTGACATCCAAGGCTTGATAAACAATCCCCATGCCGCCTTGTCCAATCGGCTGCCCCAGTTCCAGACCCGGAATCCGTGGTGGGGCGACAAGGGGGCCAGCATGCGGCGAGCTGCCCTCCGGCGCCGGACTGGTCAGCGCGGCGGATTGCTGCGCTTGTAGATCCGCCGTCGACGCGGGCAAAGGTGCCGGCTCGACGTTGTCATCGAGGAATCGATTGACCAAACGCCGTGTCTGGCGCAGGAACTGCTCGTCCCGGGACTCCTCGGATTCCGTGGACGACGCTTCTCCGCGGAGCAATCGCGCGGTCGTTTGCACGGCCTTTCGATCTTGCAAACGGGATTGCATCTGGTCGTCACGCCAGAGCTGTTCAATTGTTTTACGGCATAACTCGCATTCCAACAGATGTTCATCCAAACGCGGCAAGTCCCGGGCGGGAAAGCCAACCGCGAGGAACAAAGCGAGAGCCTCCGGGCTGTAACAGTTGTTGGAACTGGCTGTCATCGAAACAAGCTCCGGTCGGCGGGGCGGACAGCCTTGATACTCAGGGTGAATCGTTCGCGGCGGACAGCGGCGCAGCTGGAACGTTGGACAGGGTCGGCGCGAGCTGACGCCATGACCGCCAACCGTCCTCCAACTCCCGAGCCGTTAGCTTAATTGACGGCGAAGCCGGTGGCACGTCTTTTGGAATATCTGTCTGAACGTTCGTTCGACTGTCGGATGGAATCACGGGTGACGGCGTTGAACCCAGTGTGCGATGGCTGTACTGGGCGGCGAGCAATCGCCGTTCGTCGTCGGACCGCGAGTTTGAGCAGGGCCAAGGCAAAAAACGCAGACGGGCATCGCCACCAAAGCCGACCAGGAAAGGCACGGTGGAAAACGTGAAAGCGCGGCCGCGCACGAGGTTCGCCGAGTTGGGTGACGATAGCGCGCGACCCGTTCGCCAATCCCACAAAGCGAGCGGGCATAGCCACAGCGACGTGGCGTTGCCACGGGCGGAACCGACCGCTTCCAGCGCCAATCGCACATCGGCGCGGCGGCGGCGGACCGCGACTACTCCTTCCGTAACCGTGAACTGAACATCCGCGACCCCTTCTCCCACATCGATGGCGGGACCGGCGGGCGTCCAATCGCGCGCGTTCCAAACCTGGGCGAATGAGTTCCTCGAAACCGTCAATGCATATTGGCCAGTCGGATCGAAATGAAAACTGGAAACGCCGTGTTGTTCCAGTTCCAAGGGAAGTCCAACGATTCGCTCGCCCGTATCCCGTCTCCAACCTTGCAGTCCCGCTAAGCCAAAAGCGAAAACCGCCTTTCCCTGCGGATGGAAAGCGATTCGCTGATCGGAGTCGGGCAACTCATGGCGCCACACTTGCGACTCGGCGCCAGCGGACCGGTTCCAGACCACGAGCCATCCGTTGGACGTGCTGTAGGCTATTTCGCCACTATGGAGAAAGGCCGCGTGAACGACGTGGCCGCGCGACACCGGCGGTGTGATGGTGGCCTCGATTGCGAAGCTCGGAAGACGCATCAGGTGCAGCCGTTGCTGATCCCAAACAAGCCATTGGCTGCCATCGGACGCGATCGCCTGGTCCGCCAAGCCCGAAAGCACGGGCAGCGACGCAGCGACGTGGAATTGGTTGCCAGCCCGGCTAAAGAACGCAGCTTGGGCTTGTGGACCGTCCACTGGACCGCCACCAGTTATCACAACAGCGTCCGCTTGGGTGGCGAAAGCCGCGAAGCGGGCGGGAAACGGTGTCGCCAAAGTGGACAAGCGACGTCCTTGATTACCGGACCACACCTCCAACGTGGACCGCCGAATCGCCAGCACGGATTCGCCACCTTCGGTGTAGCCCAAGAGCGGAAACCGGGTGCCCGGATCGCGGAGCCGAGTGCCTTCTTCTGCGTGTTTTCCCTCGCTCGCCAACGAGGACTCGGGAAGACGCCAGACGGTGAGCAAGCCATCGCGGTCGAGCGTTACGAACCGTGCGCTGTCGGCGAACCAGAGGGCGTCGACTACCGGCCGACAGGCTGTGACCCGAGGCATCGCCACCTGCGGAAACCGACCGTCCAACACGGCCCAAGTTCCCGACTCGTCGATCGCCAGCACCCAGCGGCCATCGGGACTGCGCAGCACGTGTTCGATCGGCGCGGCACCCACGGACACGCGGATCGCATGCGCTTCCAGACCGGTCTCCAAGTCGCGAAAGGCGCGCACCTCACCATTCCCGAAGCCCAGCAAATCGTGCGTGCCCGGAAGTCCCAGATCGACGGCTGTCAAACTGTCGAGCCCCCACGGAAGGGATCGCAACTCCCGGATCGGTGTCCGTCCCACGGGCGGCGCGGCGAGTGGCTCGAGCACGCTTTGCGTGGACTCCGACTTGCGGTTCGAGCGTCCTAGTGATCGCGAGTTGTCCTCCAGCGAATCGATCCGAGAGGCGCGACCGGAAACGAGAGCATACCGACCGGAACGCGGATCCAGCAGGGAACGACCGTCGGTCGTCCAGGATTGCACTCGCCGCCAACCGCTTGGCTCAAGGCGTAGCAACTTGGTCTGGCGAGGCGAAACAACCAAGCAATTGTTGGCGAAGAACTCCACGCGAACATCGGCCGAAGACAGTTCGATCGGCCCCTCGGCGTGAGCCGTTTTCCCATCGGGCAACCGCCAAAAATGCAGCTCGTGGCGGTCGCCGCGACGGGCCTGCGCCGCGACATGCTGAAAGTCGCGCGAGACCCACAGTCGCCACCAAACATCGACTGCCTCGGTGGGCGAAGCCAAAGTACACGGTTTCTTGATAAGTTGCGAGTCTCGCAAGCGGAGTTCCGGTGACGGCCCTAGCACACTGCCGACGATTTCCGAAGTGTCGTCAAAACCAGTGTCTGGACGTTCGCTGGCCCCTGAACCGACGCCCTGGTTATCGGCCGCAGTGACCGAATCGACCTTGCAGTGGTTGACTGCCGCTTCGGGTGCAGACGTTCCGGGGGCAGACGTTCTAGCGATGGGGGGGGCAGCGATGGAAGGGCCGGCGATGGGTGGGCCGGCGACAGACGTGTCGATTATGGGGCTTAACGCGGGACGAGTATCCAGGCGCCAGCGCCCGAGTTCGGATCGAGGTTGATTTGCGACCGGGCGCCACGTCAGCTTTCCCGTCTCGATTTCGAACCGCCACCGGCGATCGACGGCCAAGTCTTCGACATCCACCGTGTTGTTGTCCACACCGAGCAGCCGTCGCGGCATCGCGGTGAGCTCGTAGGATGAAACAACGGGGGACTTGTCGGCGGGGGACGAGGAGGCGGAGTTTGCTGCGTCGGTGGCTGCCGACGCGGAGTTCAACTGCGGTACCCGCGCGCGGAACTCGGGCACCGGCAACACGTTGAAAATGCCGTCCATCCTTGCGCGAATTTGCTGGCGCTCGTTCCCATCGGCGTCGGCCAGCATCGAAGCGCCGATGGCCAGGGCCTCCATGTCATTGCCGGTTTCCAACGCTCGATCGAAAGCGACGGTCCGCCATTGGTGATGCCAGCCTCTTTCGGATTTTTCGCTGGAGTCCAGCACTTCGCTGAGCTGGGCAAGGTTTTCGTTGAGCTGGTTTTGCGAGGCGTTAATCAGCACCTGGGCTTCGCGCAGTTGCCGTTCGCGGTTCGCTTCGCGCTGAAAGTACCATGTCGCGAACGATACCAACAAGAACGCGACAGGCATCAACAACGAAACGAGGACCGCCACTGGACGCCGCTTGGCAAGCCGCGCGGTTTTTCGCAAAGCACCGATGGGTCGGGCCGAGATTGACGCTCCTTTGGCGAAGCTCCTCAAGTCGTCGCCGAGCGACCGCATGTTCGGGTAACGGTCCCGTGGACGTTTCGCGAGGCATTTGCAGCAAATCGTTTCCAGGTCGGCGGGAATCGATGGCCTCAGCACACGAGGCGGCAACGGTTCTTCATCGCGGATCCGTTCGAGCGTGCGTGTCAGGTCGTCTAAGGGAAATGGCGGAACGCCGGTGAGCATTTGGTAGAGGATGGCACCCACCGAGTAAACATCGACTGTCGGGCCCAGCGGTTCGCGCTGCGCCCCAAGTTGCTCGGGGGCCGCGAAACTTGGCGTGCCAAGGATCTGTCCCGTGAGCGTCCAGTCGTCCCGGTTCGAGGTGGCCGCATCGGCGAACTTCGCCAAACCGAAGTCGAGGATTTTAGGAGCGAAGCGAACGAGCGGTAGTTGGGCCAGCGACTCGGTCCAGTCCAGCGACGCGACCCGTTCGGGTGAGGCGACCGTGTTCGTTGGCGCCAGCAAAATATTGCTCGGCTTCAAATCCCGATGCAACACGCCTTTTTGATGCGCGTGCTCGACTGCGTCGGTGATCCGGGCCACGAGCATGGCGGCGTCGCGCGGCAGTTGCGGACGACCGCGCAAGTAGTCCCGCAAGGTCATCCCCTGGAGGAATTCCATAGTGATGTACGGGTTGCCTTGCGCTTCGCCTAACGTGTAAACCCTCACGATATCGGGATGGTCCAACCGCGCGATCGCTTCCGCCTCCCGCTGAAAACGTCCCCGCTCGACGATACCTGGAAATGGGCCGTAGAGCACCTTGCAGGCGACACGCCGCCGGAGCGCGATGTCGTGGGCGTCGTAGACGATTCCCATCCCACCCCGGCCCACGATTCCCAGCATTCTGAGCCCCGGGATTGATGGGGCGACAAATGCCTGGCTCTCACGCGGGTCGGAGAATAGCTCAGGCTCGCCTTCGTTTTCCGATGTTTCCACCGGGTCGTCCGATGGAGATTTTCGGCCCCTGGGTTCGAGTGGCGACTGTTCGCCAGAACTCCGTTCGCTCGGGCTGCATTCGCTCGCGGTGCTCTGGGCATCGCCGGACTGAGGGTCGCGAAGCTCGCTGACGTCTAGTTCGTGGGGCGAATGGGCCGCGAGCGCGGCGAGGAAGGCCCGATCGCGTTCGGAAAGTAAAACGCCGTCGATGGCCCCACCCAATTCAACGCTCTCCCCGATTCCCAGTTCGATGATTGTCAGCCGTTCGAGCAGACTTGCGGACAGGGTTGGAGTAGAAGAGATTTCAGATAGGCGGTGTCGGCAATCGCCACATCGATACAAATGCATTTCGCCGTCTCGAAGCGTCTCGATCGGCGCCCGTGGGTCCAGAAGTGAGGCCAATTCCGCAGCGGAAAGGCAGGCACGATTCGGGCACATGGCTAAAAAAGCGGTCTGAGCATCAGCGAGCGGCGACTAGGCGAATGGAGGTAAAACAAAGGGCGACACAGCGAGTCACTCGAGTCGTTCATGATCGCGATTGATGTCGCGATTCATGGTCGCGTTCGACGGTGGTAATTCGCCCCATCAGTTTGATCTGGATCCGGCAGCTTTGATCCGGCAGCTTTGATCCGGAAGGTCATTCGCGTGAGAGCTTTTCAATCTCCTCTGTCAGCATTTTTTGCACGTTGTGGCGCGCGACATAGACGGAACTGATCGACATTCCGAGTTGTTCGGCGATCGCTTTTCCTTCCATGTCGCCCAACGCCAACAGCTTGAACGCCTCCCAGGTTTTCTCGTGGACCCGAGCCTTCACCCGAGCGATGGCGATCTCCATCGCTTCAGCTTCGGCCTGTTGGTCGATTAGCTTCAACATGTCTTCGCGGGCTTCGACGGAAAGAAGTTTGGTGTCGCGGACCGGCACGCTTCTCAGTTGCCGTTGCTGCTGCCGCTGAAGACGAACCCAAACGCGATAGGCGTTGGTTTTCATCCATGCCCGAAAACTACGGGTCGATTCAAACCGCCGATTCCGAAACTGCTCGACTAGCCCCACCAGCACTTGTTGGACGAGTTCGTAGGAGTCGTCTTCCGAGACATGCCAACGGCGAGCCCACTCGAGCAGTTTCGGGCCGTAACGGGCCACGAAGAGATCCCAGGCCTCGGTGTCCGGTTGCGTTCCGGTGAGCCGGCGCAACAGACTTAGCGAGGTATTCTGCGGAATGATGCTCATACGGTAACGAACTCCCGCGATCCGTCGACAACTCGCCGCCATCACCTGTCGCGACTGGAAGCGATCGGCATGACTTCGAAAAATCTTAAGCGATATTGTCGCTTTGTAACAAGTGGCCGGATTAAGTCGTGGCTGGGGTTTCCAGCCCCAGGAGGGGTGCACGGGAGCCGGAGGCTCCCGCCACGACGCGGCGCGAGCCGCCCGGTCGCGTGGCGTTACAATGCGTTTCACTTGCGGCGTTGGTTGTCGAGCGGCTTGGCGCCGAGGGGCGCGTTGCTTCACCGCACCGGGCGGCTTGCGCCGCTCCGCTTGTAAAGGACTGAGCGGCACTCGCCGCTCCGCTAGCCGCGACCTTAACGTTACCAGCCCTGGTCGCGGAGCGTCCGCCACTGGGAGATAAGTTCGCTGGTTTCTAGGTTTCGCGGTTCCCCCAGCTCGCCGGTCGTATGATGGTATTGACGGACGAGCCATTGAAGCGTCTCCAGCGGAGGCAAGCGGGGAGCTTCAATGCGGGGCCAGCTAAGGGTGTTACGCAGCGAGATTCCCGCGAATTGCTGCCGGCCATCATCGCACAGCCAATCACCGGCAAAGTCCCGCATGGCGTATCGCGACGTGACGACGTCCTCCGTCTCCCAATTCCAGACTTGCAACTGCTCGCGTTCCATCCAGTCGCTCCCGGGAAGCGGCGGCAGTCGATAGAGTTCATGGCGGGCGACGGTGGCGACCGATGACTTTCGCAAAATCAAATGATTGTCGTCGGGCCCGAACCGGGCCGAGATGATGTGCCCCGACGACCGCATCTGCTGAGACATAGGCTGCCATTGACCCGCCTTCCCGGACGCTCGGGTGTCCCACACTTGCACGATCGCCACGTCGCTAACTGTTACCACGCGTTGGCCAGTGCTGTCGAACGCAAGGTGGTTAACCCATTGTCCGAGCACGTCGGGTAACAGTAGTCGCTTACCATCGGTTCGCGACCACGCCCGTAAGCCTAACCGTCCGTAGACGAACACCTGTTTGCCGTCCGGCGAGTAAGCCACTTGGACGCCCGGTTCGGCGTGGTTTCCAACCCAACCGCCGGCCCGGCCGCTGACATTCCAGCCAGCCAGTCGCCGCCGTTCTTTGAGGGCCCAAACCGTAAGCTGGCCGTCGCGGGTCAGAACGCTCAGTTCTTCGCCACTGGGCGCGAACGCGGCGGCGACCGGTGCGGCGGCGGCGAGCAGCGTTTCGCTTTTCAATCCATTTTCGCTCCGGAGTTCCGCGCCGTTCGTAGTGCCAATCAACCATTGACTGGCCGTTGGCGCTGCGGTCAAAAGCATCGGAGCATCGCGGCGCAGGCTGAATTCGCCGACATGGGGCTTTTCCTGACTCTCGTCGAGCAGGAGCAACCGCCAGGATTCAACCAACTCTCCGTCCGGGGTCCCTAGCATGGAAGGCGGATCTAATTTCGGACCAACCGCGAGACTCAACGCGAACGGCCGCGTCCGCGTCGCGGGGGCGGCAATCATGCGGGCGGAAGGTGGCAGGTCAAAGCGTTTGCTTAACCGTTGCGAGGCGACATCCCAGATTTCGGCGAATTGACCCTGCACCAGCAATAGCCGTTGGCCATCCGTGCTGAATTGCTTCAGCAGCGGTCCACCGTCTAGCCGCATTTTCGTGCGAGCCACCTCGGCCTGAGTTGGAGTTGCGGACGCTGTCGGCGGCGAAGGTGGGGCCCGCATCGCAGTGGTCCGAGCAGCTTCGAGTTCCTCGCCACCAGCAGCGGTGCCGACCTTGCTGTTGGCTAAGCGCGGTTCGTTTCGCCAACGCCAGAGAGTCAGTAAGCCTTGGTCGTCGAGAACCGCGAAATCGTCTTGGTGGGTCCAAGCCAGATCGAGTAAGGGACGTCGATGAGGAATCCAAGGGATGACCGGATCGCCGGAAGTGATCTCCACGATCGACACGTTTCCTTGTTCGTCCGCTACGAGAACGCGTCGGCCCAAGGAGTTGAAACGAAGCCCGCGGATGGCGCCGCGGACCGCGAGGCTGGACATTCGCCTTCGATTCACATCGTGGAAATCGATAAGTTTCAGTTTGCCGTCCATGCCACCTACGGCGAGGACTGGGATCGTCCTCGAGAACTGCAAACTGCAAGGCAACGGCACTTCACGAATCTGCCGGGCCATGGCATCCGACGCCGACTGCTCATTGGTGGCGAAGGAAACATTGAATCCATCGGCCGCCGCCACCATCACTCGATTAGGCGCGACATCGGCATGGATTCGCTGGATATGGTCCTCATGGAACACCACCCGGCCATCCCCCACCGCAATGAAGCGGGCATCATGAGGGGTGATAATGGCCAGGGGATCGCAGTGGAAATCGATGTCGCCGGCGGCCGAGCGGACTTTGTAAGGTTCCTCGCGCAGCAGTCGACCCTCGGGCAGTTTCCAGATGTGCCAAGCGAATCGAAAATCGAGCACGGCGTTGGCGTCGACGACGACATCGACATCGGCGGCGGCGGCAGCGGCTGGCGTGGGTTGATCCGACCCGCTGGTGGCGGCTGATTCCATTTCTCCGAGTGCGGCGGCTAGTTTTCCGTCGGCCGAACGCCACAATCGCAGCCAACGTTTGGGCGGCTCCGCAGGCTGTTGAAGCTCGATCGACGCATCCGAACCGGAAACGGGCGACAGCCCGAATTTGCATGGCGTCGAGGGATTGCCAGAAGTCGAGGGCTTGCCGGGCGTGGAGGAGGCGTCGGGGGCCGACGAGGCGGAGAGTCGCCACTGCTGGTCGTCGGTGTACGGACCGCGGGTCGAATCAAGCGTCCGGATGTGGGCCGTCGCCACGTCGACTTCCCAAGCCGCGGGCGGTTCGATTCGCTGCACGAGCAGTTTGCCGCCGTCGGGGCTGGCGTGGATGCGCACAGATCCACGGGGCGGCCCAAGCGTCGCGGGCATGTGGCCGATCGGAAGTCGCACTCGAAGTGCTGGTCGTGGCAGTTCCCGTAAAATGCTGTCGGCCCGCCACAGTGCTTGGGGTGGCGGGACCTCCGCGTTCTTCAGCACCGTCGTTAGATATCGCAGGGCCTCAATGTCATCTCCTTGGTCCATAAAGTGCCGCGCGCGGCCCAGCCACGATTCTTGCAGGTTTTTCTCCGCCAAACGGCGTCCCTGTTCGCTGGTGGCCGCCTCGAGGCTTTTCAGTCGTTCCACCTCGCGGTAATGCAGCGCCGTCGCGGCCGGGGCTGTGACGAGGCCGACGAGCACCAAGGCGGCCAGCGTCATCGAAGCGGCTTTCCAAGGATTTCGCCGAGCCCAGCGGGCCGTCCGTGTGACAAGCGATGGGCGACGAGCCCGGATTGGCTTCCGCTCGAGAAACCGATCGAGATCGTCGGCCAGCGCCGCGGCCGATTCGTAACGCGCCGCCGGTGTTTTTTCCAAACAACGCAAGCAAATGATTTCGAGCTCGCGCGGAATGCTTGGTTGCAAATGCCGAGGCGGAGTCGGGTCGGCTTCCCGCACTAACCGCACTGTGCGCAGGAGATCGTCCGCCTGCAGCGGCGGCACGCCCGTGAGCAACTGGTAAAGAATCGCGCCGAGAGCGTAGACATCGCACCGCGGGTCGATGGGTGTTCTCTGACCGGCTAACTGCTCGGGGGCCGCGTAGGCCGGGGTTCCCAAGATTTGACCGGAACGGGTCCAACGTGTGGCGTCCGCTTGCAATTTGGCGAGCCCAAAGTCGACGATCTTTGGCGGCCAGTCAATCCAGGGCTCCGTTTTGTTGGCAACTGGGGCAACCGGGGCGGCCAGATCGCCGAGCATCTTGCGCGGTTGTCCCAACAGGATATTGCCGGGCTTCAGGTCGCGATGGATCACGCCCCGTTCATGGGCATGGGCTACCGCCCGGACCAATTTGGTGAGAAACCGCGCCGCGTCCCGGGGTGGCAAGGGCTGCGCATGCAACCGCTGTTCCAGCGAGCCGTTCGCGACGAATTCCATGACGAAAAACGGCGTGCCGTCGACTTCGCCACTCCGGAGCAACCGCACGATGTTGGGGTGATCGAGCGCCGCTACGGCGGTCGCCTCCTGCCGGAATCGGCTCCGATCTTCCTCCGTCGGCCGCATCCGCGACATGATCTTGCACGCCACCCGCTCTCCGGTAAGTTGGTCGACGGCCGCGTAAACCATTCCCATGCCGCCTTCGCCGATCAACTCCTGGAACAGCAATCCGGGGATCGACATCGGCTGGGCTAGCCAGTTCTCCCGCGAAAAATGCTCGTGCAGGACAGGATCGAGCCAATCGTCGGAGGATAGTTTGTCCAGCGCGATCCGGCAGATATCGCAGGATTCCAGGTGGCGGTCGATCGCTTCGAATTCCGCGGGCGGCACCTCGCCCGCAAGGAAGCGGCGCCAGTAATCCCGGCTCGGGCATGAACCGTTGGCCACAGGTTCGGAGACGAACGTTGGTGGATTCATGGAAGCGTGTTTCCCCGACGTCAATCGGCAAGAATCTTGCGAATTTCCTCGGTCAATCGCGCCCGCACATTGTGCCGGGCGACATAGACCGCACTTAACGACATCCCCAGCCGTTCCGCGACCGTTCGGCCATCCAGTCCTTCAATCGCGGTCAAGCGAAACGCCTCCCAGGTGCGGGGCTCGATGCGGCGTCGCACCATCGGCAAGACCGTTTCGAGCGCGTCGCGGTCGGTTTGCTTTCGCAACATTTCGACCATGTCGTCACGGGCTTCCAATGAGTAGAAGAGGCTTAAGCCAACGACTCCTGTCCCCAGGGCGCGGGCGTTTTCCCGCTGGAAACGGGCCCAAACGCGCAGCGTCACCGTCTTCAGCCAAGCCCGGAAACTGCGGGACGGGTCGTATTGGAACGTCCTGAACTGCCGCACGAGCGCCATGAGCACCAGTTGCGCGACATCGTCGGCGGCCGCCCCATGGGCGCCCCAGCGGCGGGCCCAATCGATCAAGGCGGGTCGATAGCGGGAAACGAACAATTCCCAAGCGCGCGGATCCGGAGCTGGGCCCGAAACGCGTCGCAGCAGGTTCAGCGACGTCGACTTGAACTTCACAGCAACTCCATCCCCGCCGCTGTGATTCGGTAGGGAGCCAGGCGATCGACACACTCGCTGCCGCGATGCTTGGCGACGTACAAAGCCCGCCCCATCTCCTGGCCGTCACGGACCTTGCCCATGAAAATCAACGTATTGGCGTTGGACAAAGCGTCTCCCTCGTCCAGTCGCCGCGATACCAAGTCCTCCAACATCGACTCGTGCGAAGTACATAGAAGCACGCAACCGATCCGCGTTGGATCGTAAGCATGCGCGGCGGCAGCCGCCGCATTCGCCAGATACCACTCGCGGAACAAATCCCGCGCAACCCACTCCGGG
>JBJTOW010000918.1:0-10471 GCA_046074805.1 Planctomycetota bacterium
GTTGACTCCGATAAAAAATCCGGGCCGGAGTAGGTGCGCCATGGCCAAGACGGAACAGACGCCCGCCGCGGGTCCCAAACGCGTGTTGTTGGTGGACGATGACGCGGAGATCATCGAATCGATGAGGTACGCGCTGGAGGCCAAAGGCTACGAAGTCCTTGTCGCGCGGGACGGCAACCAAGGCCTGGCGATGGCCGAGACCGAGAATCCAGACCTGCTGATCATGGACATGATGATGCCCAAACGCAGCGGCTTCCTGGTTTTGGAGAAGCTGCGCCGGTCCCGGCCCGTGCCGATGCGGATCATCATGATCACGGCGAACGAAGGCAGCCGCCACAAGGCTTACGCCGAGCTCTTGGGCATCGACGACTACATCCGCAAGCCGTTTGCGATCGATCGGTTGCTTGACAGCGCCGCCCGCCTGCTCGGAGCCTAACGCGGTTCAGAGATTGTTCTCAATCGCGTTCGGATGCCGCTCCGCGGAACTGATCCGCCTGTGCCGAACCCCCCACCACCCTCGCCAGAAGTGTCGATTGTAGCGATTGTGGCGATTGCGCAGTTTGCGTAAATTGAATAGCTAGAAACAGGCTGTTGTTTTGTGGTGTATGGCTTCAAGGGGAAGCGATCGAGCGGCTAATCTGGACTTAGGAAGTTCCGAATGACCCCGGTTTGACGGTGGGGCAAACGGGACGACGGCGAGTCGTAACTCGCTGGCCGAACTAGGTTTCAGTGTTGAGGAGAGAAGCATGAAGGTAGTCGGGAAACTATGGCGGGATGATTTGGGGTTTGTGGTCTCGTCGGAATTGGTGCTGATCGCGACAGTGGTGGTGATCGGTCTATTGACGGGGTTGGCGTCGGTCCGGGACGCCTTGATCAGCGAACTCTCAGATGTCGCCGGAGCGATCCAAGACATCAACCAGAGCTACTCGATCGATGGCGTGGTCGGCCACAACGCCAACACGGCCGGCTTCAACTTCCTGGATGGCACCGACGAGTGCGACAGCAACGACGACCCTGCGGGCGTGTCGGACAATTGCATCACGTTTGACGGCGTGATCACTGACGAAGCGGCCGTCTTTACGCGGAATGTGAACACTCCTAACACGTAGACGACTAGGTATCGGAAACTCTCCGACGGGTGAACAAGTGGATGGGAGGTGGAATAGCACCTCCCATCCATTTTTTGTGAGGGCAAGGCTCTTGTTGATGCGGGAACGGAGTCTCGTAGTGTAGATGTATCGATTGTCCGGTCTGGAATCCTGTCCGATGCGGCCTAGAGGGATTAATCCTAGTAAAAAACGACTTGGAAAACTGTTGATCATAAATAAGATCGATGTCATGGCTGTTTGGGGCGTGGCGGCTCGACAGCTTGCGGAGCACGGATGGGCTGAAAGTCGGCCTGTCCCTCTCATTCCCTCTTATTTTCCAGGAGTTTCTCCATGAAAATTGCTCGGAAGTTTTGGAGCGACGATCAAGGCTTCGTCGTTTCGTCGGAATTGGTGTTGATCGCCACCGTGGTGGTGATCGGCCTGCTCACCGGCCTCGCGGCCGTGCGCGACGCCGTGATCAGCGAGTTGTCCGATGTGGCTGGTGCCATTCAGGACATCAACGAGAGCTACTCGATCGACGGCGTCGTTGGCCACAACGCCAACACGGCCGGCTTCAACTATCTGGACGGCACTGACGAATGCGATAGCAATGATGATCCGGCCGGCGTGTCGGACAATTGCATCACGTTCAATGGCGTTGTCACGAACGAAGAAGCTGTGTTCACTCGCAATGTGAATACCCCTTCGACGTAAAGTTGTGGCTCGGCCAGCGGAGCGGCTTGCGAGTTACCGTAAGCCGCCCGCGGTTAAACCCACGGTATTCCTATGCTGTGGGTGATTCCCACCATGTGGACGGTTCGGCGATCCGCCACACCGCCCGTCCTCATGGTGATGGAATAGACTTCGCCTTTTCAGCCTATCGGCCGCAGAGGGGCTAGAACGATTCGTTTTTATCCGCCGGTGTGTCGGGAATGTTGTCGGGGAGCGTCTTACAGCGAGCCAGTCCACGCTTGGCCTCAGAGGACCGCGGATCGCGTTCGAGCACTTGGCGGTATGCGTCCACCGCCTTTTCCTTCTGTCCCAGTTCCGCGAGAGCATTCGCCTTTGCGAGCCATACCTCGAGATGCCCGGGATTGCGAGCGAGCGCCATGTCGTAAAATGTAATGGCTTCGTTCCAATTCTTTTCCCGCTCGCGGAGTCGGCCGAGGTTCGCCGCCGCCAAGGCGATGCCAGCTTTCTGTTGCGCCGCTCGTCGGAAGTGCTGCTCGGCCTCGGACAGTCGATTTTGACGCGCGCGCAGATTGCCAAGACCGATATCGACCCACCAAGCGTCAGGACGGTAGCGCAGCGTCTCTCGAAAATGATGTTCGGCCTCCATCAATCGACCACGCCGCTCGTACTGCAGCGCCAGTTGATTGTGGGCCCGGTAGTTCCAGGGACTGACCTCCAGAACGGAATTCCACATCCGCACGGGGTCCACATAATCGCGGTTTCGGATCACCGTCCGAGTCGCCAGCGCCGCGACGATCAGTGATGCCAGCGTGATTCCAACAAGCGAGGGGGGGGCGAATTGCGAAACCCCTGCCGTCTCCCTGCCACTTATCCGACAACGTCTGGAGATAGTGTTCGCGCCCAACACAACCAATGTGATTACTACCGCGAGCGGCAGATACATCCGATGCTCGAACGCCAAGTCGGCGATAGGCACTATGCTGGATGTAGGCGCCAAAATCGCGAAAAAACAGACGCCGAGAAATCCCCATCTTGGAGATCGCCACAACGCCCGGGCGGTCGCGGCGAGAAGACCAACGATAAACAATCCCTGGGGGTAAATGTTTATCGGAGATTTGGCGATGGGCCAACGATAATCCAAGCAAAGTGTTGATGGCCAAATGCTCAACCAAAGATAATGTACCAGGATGCCAGCTTGGCTGCGAAGGTATTCCCACGGAGTCACGCTCGCAACTCCAAATCCAGCGGATGCCGCCTCAAAACCACCGGATGCCGCTTGATCGGGAATGAGCCTTGCTCTAACGTGAAAGAGGATCCACCAAGTAGTGGCAAGCAATAATAAATGGTATAAACCGCGAAGCCTCAGCAATTCCCGCCAACTACGAGCCATAAAGATTCGATCATAAGCGATGGCGATTGCGGGGAACACGACTGCGACCTCTTTAGTTTGGGCGGCGAGCGCGAGACTGCCTAAGCTGCCGGACAACCATAGCCAGCTCCAACGAGAATCCCTCGCACGTGCCAACGAGTAAAGGCTAAACAAAAAGAAAAGCCCCATTAATGACTCAAAACGCTGTACGACGTAAGTGACTGCGCCGGTTTGAATCGGATGGACAAGCCAAATGGCGGCGATAGCGAAGGCCAAGGAGGTCGAATGACGGGAAAAGCGACTCGAATCACCCAACGAAAGCAGCGTCCGACGCGTAAACCCAAACAGGGCGCAGGCGGCCAGGCCGTGGAAAGCGATATTCGCCACGCGAAACCCACGCGGGTCGAGTCCATGGAGTCGGTAATTCACCGCGAACGATAGTGTCCCGATTCGCCGAGTGGACAGCGAATCCCAAGCGGCTGTCAGCGTGCGGATAGTCGGTCGCCGTTCGAGGAATTCATTGTCATCGAGATAGAATGGAGCCGATAAGCCATTCGCAAAAACGACAGCTGCCAAGACCATAAGAAGGAAACCGCACAAGTAAGGCGGCAGTGTTTCCAGCGAGACTGCTGACCCCGTATGCCGGCCTCGATTTGACTGAAATTCCGCACTGGTTCCACTCATTGGTCCCTCCTTGGCGGAGCAGCGGCGTCTGGCTTGCTTGCTTTGTATGCTAAAAGTCTTGTCTCGATACGGACTTTCAAGTCTTTTTCGGGCGATAACCGCAGCGCGGTTTGTGCGACTCGCACCGCCTCGCTATTTCTGCCATTGGCCGCAAGCGCGGCGGCCAACGTATCGAGAATGTATGGATTGCGCCCACGAGTGCGCCGCGCCAACGGCTCAACCATGCGCAGGGCTTGGGCCGGATCTCGGATCGATTCGTCGCCGCTTGTCGCCATCAGGTCCGCAAGGCGCGTAGTCACAACGACTAGCGAAGGATCGAGAGTCAGAGCCCGGCGATAGCAAGCGGTTGCCTCGCGTGAATCGCCCAACAATTCCAGCGACCACCCCAGGCCGCTCCATGATTCGACATGCACGGAATGGACATCGATAGCGCGACGGTAAAGACGGCAGGCGTCGAGATACCGTGACTGTTGAAAGCAGAGAGTCGCCCAGTTAAACCAACCCATGGGAAACTTCGGGTCGGCTTCGCTCGCAAGTCGAAAACACTTTTCTGCATCGGCGAAAAGACGCTTCCTCATGTAAACCGTGCCCATCTGTGAATGCAATTCGGCCGCATAAGGACCAAGACGCAGCGCGGCCTGTCCCTCGCGGATGGCCCCGTCCAAATCCCCCTTCGAAATCAACTGGCTTATTAAGTGGGAGCGGGGCCTTACATGCGTCGGATTAGTCGCGATACACTGTCTCCATAACTTCTCTGGGTTGTTGAAATCCATGTTCCGGAAAATCGTGCGACATCCCAAAGAACCGATGACGACAGTTGCTAAAAGTGACGCAATCCATGCGCGGCTTGGGTCGAAAGGATTCCTTTCAGCCGCACTCGCATGTTCGCTTGCAAAATGGGCAATATGCGATACCGGCATCTGATGCCTCGCGTGCAAAATACAACGATGGACCGCAAGCACCAGGAAAGCGGCCAAAGACGCGAGAGGCAAATACATGCGATGTTCAAATGCTAAGTCCGCGATCGGAACGAAACTGGATGTGGGCCCGAGCACAATAAAGAAGGCGAGCCCAATAAACCCCAGACGCGGAACTCGGAAGAACGCATAGAGCGAAGCCATTAATATCGCGACTACGATTGCCCCGTAACCGTAGGACGTGAACGGCGAATCGCTCACTGGCCATCCATAATCAATACACAAACGATCCGGCCAAAAAGATAATCTCAAATAATGTACAATGACCGATGGCTGGCTGCGCAGATATTGCCATGGTGACAGGCCCGGGACAAAAAAGCCGGCTGATGCGGCTGGACCGGCGACAAACGCCGATCGGGTGTGATATATCAACAGGCCTGACATCGTCGCCAACCCCGCATGCACCCATCCCCGCCGTCGCATCAACATTCGCCATGAATCGGCGAAAAATGCGCGGTCAAGCGTCACGGTCAGAAGCGGTAGGCCAATCGCGATCTCTTTCGATTGCGTCGCCAGCCATCCGCTGAGAACCGCTATCGCTCCCCAGTAGAACGCGCTCGTCTTCCGTCCGTTCGCGTTTGTTGCCGACGGGTTTGTAAGCGGCGTGTGTGCTTGCGCCGTCGAATTGCCGGCGCAGCGTGCGACCGCGTACAACGCCGCTAACATCCCCAGGCTTGCTAGCGACTCGAATCGCTGGACCGTGTAGGTTACCGCGTTGGTTTGCAAGGGGTGGACTAGCCACAAAGCCGCAATGCACCAAGCTAAAGGTTCTGCTGCCCTTGATAACTCAGGAGGCGTTCCCGCCGCTTTCAACAGACGTCGACTGAGTGCCCAAAGGAGACTGCCCGCGGTCAAATGGATCGCTACATTGACAACGTGGTAACCGAAAACCTCGGTTCGGCCCCAAGCGAAATTCGCCGCGAATGTCAGCATTCCCACTCGCCGACCATACGCTGATCCGGCCGCGTTCTTCCACGAGTGCGTCGTGGGCTCCATGATGAGCGTTAGTTGGTCGTCGAGAAGAAATGGCGCGCGAAGGCTGTTCGCGTAGATGCCGCCAACTAGCAGCAACAGTCCAATGAACGGCAGCCACGCTGGCCGCGTCCAAGGCACACTGCCGGACCGGTCGCCTTGCGAATGGCTCTGTTCGTCGATGACGATGGTTTTTTCTGATGTGCCAAAATGCATGGGCGAATTGGACTGCGTCGAACTACTTCCCATGGAACTCCATCCCTGGCGCGCGTTTACCTCCCGCGCTTCATCCGACGCCGAAAGCGGCTTGAGCTATCTCGACACCCGGTCCGGAGCCGCCCTCCGTCCCGGGAGCTCCGCCCGCTGAATCGCCTCGAGACGTCGTCGTCCAAGCGTATCGCCCGGTAACCGCAACGCCTCCGCGGCCGACACCTTCGCCGCCGCGAACCGGCCCATCGCCCATTCGGCTGTCGCGAGGCATTCGAGCGCTGCGCGGCGATCCACATCCCGTCGGTCGAGGAGGCGGGTGGCCATCGCTAACGCTTCCGGCGGCGCACCACCATCTGATTCATCGGCAGTGGCCAACAGCCGCGCCAGCCGAATTGCTGGATCAGCCGTGTGGGGATCGATTTCCACCAACCGTCGCAAGGCCACGATTTCCAAGTGCCTTTTGCCCAGCTTGCCAGCAACGACGGCTAATGCCTCCCATGACTGCGTATAGTCCGCTTGCGCCGCTACCGACCACTGGTAATGATCGAGCGCATGTCGTAATCTCCCCTGCCGTTCGCGTAGCTTTCCCAAATTGTAGTGCGCGACATGGGTCGTTCGTGGATGCTCCACGCCAAGTCTGAGAAACCGCTCGGCCTCATCCAACTTGCCCTGTTTCATCCGCACATAACCCAAGCCAACGTGCGCCTCGGGGAGGTCTTTCCGCAGCGTAAGCGACAAGCGGTAATGCTTTTCGGCTTCCTCTAATCGTCCGATCGCTGTCAACTGCAACGCGAACATCAAATGGCCGCGGTTGCCTGCCGGATTGGCCGACACGACCGACTCCCACATCCTCAGAGGGTCCGCGTAGTCGCGATTGCGAAGGAACGTGCGCGTGCCGAGCCCAGAACAGACGATCGCCGCCCCCAACGCCAACGCGGCGCGGCGACGCGCGGGGCATGGCAACCAACGCGCCAAGGCCCACTCAATCGCCAAGGCAAGGGCCGCCATGACTGGGGCCAGCGGCAGATACATGCGGTGCTCGAAGGCCAAATCCATCAGCGGCATGAAGCTGGAAGTTGGAGCCAGCAGCAAAAAAAACGCGCACCCGAGGAACCCGATTCGCGGGGCCTTCGCCATCAGCCAGCACGTCGCCGCCAGCAGACCGACGATCACCAAGCCAGCAGGATAAATGTGCCATGGCGACATTGCCACTGGCCATCCATAGTCAAAACACAAATCACTCGGCCAAATAGCCAGCCAAAGATAATGTAGCAGCACTTCCGGTTGGGATCGCAAGTAATGCCACCATGTTAGTCCCGGCACGTTGAAGCCCGCCGATGTCGCCGCCGTGCCGCTCAAGGCATAGCTGGAATGGTAGACCACCGCCGCGCCCGCCAAAATCATTCCGGCATAAAGCGGAGCGCGTCGTCGCAATACTTCCCGCCATGAATTGGCCCAGTAAATGCGGTCGTAAGCCAATGCTAAGAGTGGCAAAACGACGGCGACTTCCTTGGTCGCCGCCGCCGCGAAGGCGGCTCCCACCGCCACCGCTTGCCAGACAGCGTTTCGCCATGTCACGCTCAATCTTGATGCGAATTCGCTTGCCCAATGGCTACTCGATTCGCTCGTGGCGGTGGCGGTGGCCTCGGCATTGGCATCGGCGTTGGCGTCGGCAAGTGGAACGCTCGCGGCGGCGGCCCGCATCACGGCGTAAAGCGACACGAGCACAAAGCAACCCATCAGCGACTCGAACCGCTGGATCACGTACGTCACGCTGCCGGTTTGCAACGGATGGATCAACCAGACAAGCGCGACCAAGCCTGCCCAAAGGTCGGACCGCTCAACGGTCGCGGTCGAGTCATTAGGGCTCCCGCGAGTGAGTGTCCCGCGCAGCAACGCGAACAGCATGACGGCGGCGAGCCAATGGATCGCGATATTCACCGCGTGGTAGCCAGGCATCCACAGCCCATGCCAGTGGTAGTTCAGCGCGAAGGTAAGCATCCCGAGCCTTCGCGGCCAGGGACTGGCGAGCGCGGCGGCTGGCGAACGCATCGAAGGTTCGCGGGAATGCAGGAATTGGTCGTCCAAGAGAAACGGGGTATGCAGCGAGTTGCCGTAAAGGATCGCGGCCACCAGCGCGAACATCGCCGCGACTCGCCAGAGCGGCGCCGGCGTTGGCCGCGTCGCCAATCCCGAGTCTTGCACCATTTCCCCGCAGCCTCCCACGAACCGCTCCTTGTGCCGAACCGGCGTTTCTTCGCTGGTTGTGTCCCTAGCAGGTGTGGGGCGGCCGCGTCCAGAGCGGTTTTGCATTCTGGCGCGCGGCCTAGTGCTTCGTCCCGGCTAAACATTGGGTAAGGCGATAGGTGAAGCTGCCAAGTTCGCGGCGAGGCAAGCGTTGTGAGGGACGGGGAAGTCCGTACTAATTGGGAAATCGAGAGTTGCCAAAGCCCGAGCGACCGTCGAATAAGCGTCCCGCTTTCGGTACAACAAGCGGATCTTTCCCGGGAGACGTTGTAATGACAGCCTTGCCATTCTTTCCACTCGTTCTGTCGCGGCGAGTTTTGTTGGCATCCGCGCGCGCCATTGGGGCCGCCTGGGTTTGCGGAGCCTTGGCGTTGGGGCAGGCGGATCGTCTGTTCGCCGAGTCGCCGCCGGAGCGACCTTTACCGCCGATGTCGGCCTTTCGTTTTCGGGATGTGGCCGAGGAACGCGGCCTGTTTCCAGCACTCGATGGAATCCAGGGTCATGCCGCTGGCTGGGGCGATGTGGATGGCGATGGCGCGATCGATCTCTATGTCGGCACTTTTTTCGAACCCAATGGGAAACGCAATCTGCTGCTCCGCGGCGGCCGCGACCGTTTCCAGGTTGACCCGCAGCCAGCGACCGCGCTCGCCACGCGGGCTAGCGCCGCCGTATTCGCCGACTGGGATAACGATGGCGACTTGGATTTGTACGTTTCCAGCATGCCGCGGCCCAAGTCCGGCTTGGTTGGCTGTCGACTGCTGGAGAATACGGGCGGCGGCCAGTTCCGCGATATCTCGGACAGTAGTGGTGCCTGTCCGGCGGAATTCGGCGGCCGCAGCGCCGCGACGGCCGACTTCGATGGCGATGGCTGGCTCGACCTAGCCGTCGGCGAGGATCCGCTGCCGGGTTACAACGGTTCGCCCACCAAGAGTTCAAGGTTGTTTCGCAATTTGGGTGGACTGAAGTTTGTGGACGCGTCGCGGGAATCGGGAATCCCCGAACAGACGCCGGGCCTTGGCGTCGCCGCTGGCGATCTGAACGGCGATGGCTGGCCCGACCTATTCCTCGCGTCGCATCTCGGCGGCAATCGCCTGTTGATCAACGATGGGCGAGGACGGTTTGTCGAGCCGGAAGGTTCGCGGGAAACATTCCAGTGGGCCGACGCGGGCGGTGACAATATGGTCTGCGGCGTCGCGATGGGCGACGTGAACCGCGATGGCTTGGCGGACATCGTCCTGGGCCAGCATTTCAAGACGCCTTGGGTCAAACCGGTCGCTAACCGGCTCTACCTCAATCGCGGCCCACGCGGCGGCTCACCTCGATTCGAGGACGTCACGATCGCCGCTGGGCTTGATCCACTACCGCTGAAGGCGCCCCATGTCGAGATTCAGGACTTCGACAACGACGGCTGGCCGGACCTGTCGGTGAGTATCGTCAAGTTCGCTGGCGGGAACGCGTATCCGTACCTTTTCCGCCATCTCGGTGGCGAGATACCGGCGGCTGGCGCCATACCAAAGTTTAAGCTTGTCGGACCCGAAGCGAACGACTTCCCGACCGACGACGATCGTCAAATCAAGCAGTCTGGCGCGTTTTTCAAAAAGATGATCGCCGACGGCAAAGTGATTTACATGGCCCCAGGCCCAACCGCCGACTTCGATAACGACGGCCGGCTTGACATGTTCCTGCCCAGTTGGTGGCCCGAACGCCGCTCGCTACTGCTCCGCAATGAAACGATCGCCGGCCACGGGCTCCAGGTCTCCGGCTCGCCGATCGGAGCGGCGGGCGGCGCCGCCAAGACGGCCGACTCAACGGCGGCGGAGTCCCCGGACGCGGCACGCCGTGTCAATCGGCAACGCATTGGCACTCGGATCGAACTCTACATTCCAGGCCGAATTGGCGACCCGACCGCGATGCTCGGATGCCGCGAACTGAGTGTGGGCTTCGGGTACGCCTCGGCGCAACCCGCGATCGCTCACTTCGGGCTTGGACCTCACACCACCGTCGACGTGCGTTTCATCGCGCCCCACGGTGGTCCCGTCCGGGAACTTCGCGATGTCCGCGCCGATCAACGCATCGCGGTCCTTCCCTAGCGGCGAACTTCGTAGGGAAATCGATGATGTCCAAAACTTGGAAAAAGCCCGTGCCCGCCGCGATGCGAATTGCCAGTTTGCTCATCGCGGCTTGCTGTGCCGTGACGCACCTCCGGCCGCTTCAAGCCACGCCGCCACTTG
>JBJTOW010000919.1:0-9362 GCA_046074805.1 Planctomycetota bacterium
TCGAGCAGATACCCAAGGCTCAGCAATTGCACAACGGGGAACGTCGCCAGCACCGCCAGTCCAGCGAAGAGGCTCGCCAAGCCGAACAGCCATTCTAGCGCCGACGCCACCCTGTCACGCGTTCGCCCCAACAATGATCGCTCTGCGACCAGTTCGACCCGCTCCTCGATCACTTCCGCGGCATAAATCGCCTCGGCCACGGGAGGCGTCTCCGTTGGCCAGAGAAACTCCGCCGCGAACAGACGCACCGGCGGTTCGCCCGCCAACGGGAGACTGGTGGACGAAGTCGGGTCCGAACGGACCGCTTCGGCTGCGATGATTTCGTCGGTTTCTTGTGGCATAATCAAAACGCTTCGTTCGAAGCTGTGTTGCCGTCATAGTATCCCAAAGGCCGGATGCTGGCACGTCGCACAGTTCCAATTCAGGTCCGCTTGGTTCGTGGTTTCGCGCGACGAGCGGCCTATGGCTTGGAACGTTGGACTTTCGCGCGACGGGCTTTTGGTCCGTCTCAGCGGCGGCGCAGATGGACGCGAAGAGCGTCCTACGATCCGCTGACGCCGACAAAACAATGGATCGACCACGACTTTTCCGCCGCTCGGGTATGCCATGGGTAAACGCGATTGGATTTTTTTAGCCGCATGCTTGGCGGTGGTGGCTGGAGTCGTGGGCAGCCTATGGCGTAGGGAACGCGTCGCGCCGCCCCGTGAGGGTGTAGCGGTTGTCAGTGGCGACCCGAGTTTCCAGGCGACTCTTCGGAAGGTGAACGCCGAGTTTCACGAACGGTGGGCGGGAGCCGGTTTGGAGACAGCCCCGACGGCCGACCCGCTGACAATCGCCCGTCGACTTTCGCTCGCCTTGACCGGGGCTGTGCCGTCGCTCGAGGAAATTCGCGTGCTGGAAAAGGTGCCCGACGACCGCCAGCTCGATTGGTGGCTCAGCCATCTACTCGAAGACCGCCGCTCGGCCGACTACATCGCGGAACGGCTTGCTCGAGCGTATGTCGGGACCGATATGGGACCGTTTTTAGTCTATCGCCGCCGCCGCTTTGTTTCCTGGCTCGGAGACCGGTTGCAGCGACAAGACCTCGCCTACGACGCGCTCGTGCGCAAGCTGCTGACGGAAGAAGGACTGTGGACCGACTCGCCGGCTGTCAATTTTGTCACTGCGACCAGCGACCCCAACAAAGATAATAGACCCGACCCTATCAAGTTGGCGAACCGGACGTCACGCGCGTTTCTGGGAATGCGGATCGATTGCCTCCAGTGCCACGATGATCGGCTGGAAAAAATCCATCTTGGCGACCCACAGTCCCCGCGGCTAGGCGAACAACGCGACTTCCACCAGCTGGCCGCCTTTTTCAGCGATGTCGGCAACAGCATCGCCGGTATTCGCGACCGTCCAGCGGCGAGCGGCTATCAGTACAAATTTTTGGGGGAAGCGGACGAGGAGCGGGTCGCGGCGAAAGTGCCTTTCCTGCCCAATCCGTTACCCGGAGGAACAAATCGCTCCGGGCGAGATAAGGCGGCCGAGGCCGGCGGCGATCTCCGCGAGCAACTGGCGGCCTGGGTCACTCATCCCGATAACCGTCCGTTCGCCCGCGCCGCCGTCAACCGCTTTTGGGCGCTGCTATTTGGCCGGCCGCTTGTCGAGCCGATCGACGACATCCCGCTCACCGGCCCTTTCCCCCCGGCCCTCGAGACGCTGACCGATGACTTCATCCGCCACGGGTACAACGTGCGGCGGCTGATTCGTTTGATGGCGTCGACGGACGCGTTTGAACGTGATAGCCGCGCCGAGTTCGAAATCACGGTCGAGCATGAACGGGCTTGGGCGGTGTTTCCGCTCACGCGATTGCGCCCCGAACAAGTCGCCGGCGCGGTCATTCAATCCTCGTCGCTGTCCACGATCGACGGCGACGCGCACATCTTGCAGAAACTAATGAAGTTCGGCCAGACGAACGAATTCGTGCAGCGCTACGGTGACACGGGCGAGGACGAGTTCCTGGATCGCGGCGGCACGATTCCGCAGCGACTGTTGCTCATGAACGGCGAACTCGTGAAGGAGCGGACGAAGGAGAACCCGGTGTTCAATGCGGCGACCCGCATCGCCATGCTCGCTTCCGACAGTTTCAAAGCGGTGGAAGTGGCCTACCTGACGGTGCTTACACGGCGGCCGTCGGACGAGGAGTGGAAGCACTTCACGGCCCGCATCGAGCCAACCCGTGGCAACGCCCGCGTCGCCGCCCTCGAGGATCTCTGCTGGACCCTCATCAATAGCACCGAGTTTTCCTGGAACCACTGAGATTTCCGCTCGAGTCGCCTACGGCATGGCCCCCCCCCCTGTTCGGACCACAAAAAACTTGCTCTCGCCGGGCACGCTGATTTTCGATACTATCCCAAGGCTCCTGCGCACAGGGTTCGGTTCCCCCAACCGAGTGAGGCTGATCGCTGCGAGCCGAACGGGAAAGTTCAGACCAAACGACCGCGACTGCCGGTGCTGGAAAAACGCACCTGCGCCCAAGGGAAAGGATTCCCATGCGTCCTCGGAAGATTGCCGCGTTGCTTGCCGCCGCCGTTCCTCTGGCAGGAGTCGGCCTCCTAACTGGAACAGCCGGTTGTCGCGGCCATCAGTACGCTCGCGTCATCCAGCCGGGCGACGCGGAAATGGTAGGGTCGCACAAGGCGGGTGGGGAGACCTTCCGGCCGCTTGTCGACCAGACGGTCGCCGCGCTCTTGGCACGCCACGAAGAAATGCCGAACACCCAGTTCACGTCGGCTGGCGGACCGGAGGCGGTCGCTCCCGGCAAAATCAGCATCTGTTTTGTCGGCGTTGAAAACAAAACGTCCGAGGAAATCGGCGACTTCAAAGACCAAATCTACGAAATGATCGATTCGAAGCTGCTCGAGTCGACCCGCTTCCGCCCGATCAGCCGCCGCTATGTCCAGGCCGGCTTAGAGGATCTCCGGCTGCGTCCCGACCAATTGTTCCTGCCCAACCACATGCAGTCGTTTGTGCAAGTTTTGCAGCAGCAGGGGCAGCCCTTCGATTATTTGCTATTCGCCCGCCTCACCTCGGGCACCACAAGGGAAAACAAAAACTACCAACGCGACTATCTGCTCACTTTGGAGTTGGTCGATATTCGCACTGGCGAACAGGATAAGCAGTCGCAAATGATTAGCAAGGGCTATCATCACTCATGGACAAGCCGAGCCATGTCTCAGGTTTGGCCCTGGAGTAAATAGCGGTGAAGGCCAGCCACGCGTCCGCGGTGGCCGCGTTGGTGGCGTGCCTGGCCGCGGCTTTATGCTGTTCGACCGGTTGTTCGACCTACGCGAAACGCGTGGGGAAGGTGCGGAACGCTTTCTACCAGGGCGACCTTACGTCGGCGGCGAAGTTAGTGGACGAAAGTCTCGCAAGCGGTGGCGGCGAGGCCGACGTTCTGCGGCTCGAAAGCGCCATGATCCAACTGGCTGGCGGCCGACCACGTGAGGCCGAACAGTCGCTGCGACTCGTCCGCGACCGGTTCGATCACCTGGAGCAGGCAAGCTTGGCGGAAAGCGCTCTAGCGACGCTCACCGACGACAAACGCCGCGCCTACTCGGGCGAAGACTACGAGAAGGTGTTGATCCGCGCCCTGCTCGCCGTTTCCAACCTGATGCACGACGGCTCCGACGCGGAAGCGTACAGTTTGCAAACGATTGAAGCGCAAGAGCGGATCATTACCGGTGGCGCTGACAAGAGTGGCAATAATCCGAAGCTTGCGTATCAGCGGGTGGCGCTCGCGCCGTACCTTCGCGGCGTGCTCCGCGAGCAAACCCACTTGGACTACGACGACGCCGCGCGGTCGTTCGCGTCGGTCGTCAGTTGGCGGCCTGAATTTCTCGCCGGCAAACTGGATGTTGAACGCGCCACGCATGGCCACCACTCGCAGCCAGGACACGGAGTCTTGTATCTGTTCGCCTTTACCGGTCGCGGTCCTTTCAAGGAGGAATCAGCGGAAGTGCCGACATCGGCCGCCTTGCTGGTGGCCGGCGAGATCGTCAGCGCGGTCGGCAAGCAGACCGTGCCGCCGAACATCGCTCCTGTAAAAGTGCCGAGGGTTCGCAGTCGGTCCAACTCGGTCCAAGGCGTCGCCGTGTCGGTCAATGGCCAACCTCGCGGCGTCACCGAAACGCTGACCGATGTTTCCTGGATGGCCCGTCTTCAATGCGACGCGTTGTTGACGCGAACCGTGGCCCGCGCCGTAGCGCGACGCGTGGTGAAAATGGGCGTGATCTATACGGGAAAAGAGGTGGCGGGACTGGCGAAAAACGATGTCGCCAATATCGCATTCGATGTCGCAGGCATTGCGTGGCAAGCTACGGAATCGGCCGATACACGCTGCTGGAGCTTGTTGCCTGACAAAATCCAAGTGCTTCGAGTTGAACTGCCGGAAGGCGATCACGACGTTCACCTCGCGCCCGTTTCGAGCGGGCGTCAGCCGATTGGGCGTCCCGTGCGTCAACGGGTCCGCATCGATAACGGCCGCAACACGTACGCGTTGGCGATGTTTCCCGGCGAAAAGCTCGTTGGCCAAGTATTGGTGAGTGGCGGTTCCGTCCCTGTTGAATCAAATCGCCCATCGTCGGCGAATCAGGCTACGTGGGATCGACGGGAATAGCGGTAAAAATCAGCGATCGGCTATTTGCGTGGCACGGGCGGTTCGTCGTTGGGCGGTGGCAGCACTCGCAGTTCGACGACTGGCGAGCGAACCGCGGTGTTGTCGGCGTATCGAGCCAGCGCTTGCAACCGCATCAAACCGGGGCCAACGGAGCGGGGATCGAGTGTGACTTCGCCCGAAGGTCCCTCGATCCGGCCCAGCGAGCGCGTCCCCCACAGCACTTCGATCGACTGCGCTCCGATCGCCGACACCGCCATGCGGCCCGATTGCTCCCAAGCCAGCGGTTGGTCGTTGGCTAAACGGGCTTGGCAGTTTCGAGCTGGGTCGCCGGTTTCGAACCGAAACGATCGCCGAGCGACCGTGCGTACGGCGTCATTGCCTATCGCTACGATCGTGGCCTCGTGCGGCCCGCCGTCCATGAGGGCCGGGTCGAGCGTTAGTGGCGTCCCGGCCCCCGTGGTCCGGATCAGTCGGCCATCGACGTATAACCGGCATTCCGCCAGTTCAATGCCCGCCGTCGATTCGCAACGCGGCGCAAGCTCCAGTTTGTTGGTCAAGCGAGCGCCGTCGATGGGTTGACCGTCCACGGTAAGCGTCAGCGGCCGCGCCCACGGCCGACACAATGCGTCTCCGACAATCAGCAGTTGATATGGACCGGAAACCGCCTGATAAAACGATTCGGCCAGCGTGCAGCCTTCGGCGTAATACACATGAATGAACGGCGTCGGGAATTTAGCTTGGATCGCGAACGGCTCAGTGACCGTGCCTGAAGCGCCAGCCGCCCCGTGCCGCAGGAACTCGATGAGCGGGGTTTGGCCGGCGCCTTTGGTCATGACGCCGCCGAAACTGGTGAGGTGTTCGACGATCGCGCCGGGGAGGATTTCGCTACCGCTCGTTGGCCATTGAAAATCCGCGATGCCGATCACGGCGCCTGCCACATCGGTCCGGTTTTTGGGCAAAACACCCGATTCGACAACCGCGCGAACCCCAAGCATTTCCAGCCTTCGGACGACTCCGCGAAACGCCCATTCCCGGGTCGTCGAACGCACGTCGCCATTGCGTTCGATATAAATGGTTCCTGTCGGCCTTGAACCGTCCGCCGACACGCTTCGGCGCAAGTTCGCTAGCGACTCGTCCACGCTAAGCCCGCGACCACGGGTTACGGCCAGAACGGTCGACAGCAAATAACGGCGCGGCGGTGTTTGTAAAGCGGCTAACGCCGCTCCGAGGTTCGCGGGCGTGGCTGAGTTTGGTGTGTTCGCCGGCTCTCCCTGGCCACCTGGACCGAGCGGGTCGATCGCCAGCGGCTCGCCAGCCGCCGTCCACGCCTTTCGGGCCTGAAAGCCGATGGTCGGCTGGACATCGATCGGCGTGTCACGCAGCTTTTCCAGTAACGTCTTATAGTCCGGCCGTCCACGGAGCGATTCGAAGTCGCGGTCACGCTCGATCTGCTGATGATTGAGCCACCCCGCCGCCACCGCTCCGTCCAATGCCTTCATCGCGTCGTCGGACTGGCCTAACAAGGCCAGGCTACAGGCGATGTTGTAAAGCAACTCGGGTGACCGCGGGTGCGCTTTTTCGATACCACGTAGCGTTTCCAGGGTTGTTTCGAGCAAAGCGCGGGTCGCCCTCGCCGTGTCGGCGGCGTCATCCGCAGCCGTCGTTGTTGGCTCCGATTTGGGTTGCTTCGAGTTGGGTTGTTCGGGCTTGGGTTGTTCCGTTTTAGCTTGCTCGGCCTTGGGTTGTTCGGGCTTGGGTTGCTCTGGCTTGGGCTGCTCTGGCTTGGGCTGTTCGGCCTTGGGCTGTTCGGCCTTCGGTTGGCCGGCTTGGGCGATTTCACGCTGGTGCGATTCCCAGCGGCTCATGGTCTTCGCGTACAGCTCGACTTCAGCTGGAGTCCAGGGGGAATCGAACGAGACGGCGCGGACGCGCCGCGCGTAATGGTTCGCTTGGAAGTCGACGTACCTGGGGTCTTTGTCGAGCACGGCTTGATGGAGATAAGTCAGGCCGTTAATCGACGCGGTGGGGGTGAAAACGCGAGGCAACGGACGTTGCCCAAGGTCGCCGCGGATGTCGATGGCGGTCGGTAGATCGGCCGAATAGACGACATAGTCGATCTGAGGGCTGAGCTGCCGGTTAGCGATGGCGGCGAGCACGGGACGAAGGATGCGATCGCGGAATTCATCGACGCCGATCTGCTCGAAGTTGGAGAGGCCGCCCACCTCGATCAGGTTCGTCGGCGGTATTCCCCGAAGCGCGCGATATTCGTGGGCGACCGCGCGGGAAATCCAGCTGTCGGCGTTGACGACGATGACGACGCTTTCGGGTACGCCAGCAGCGTGAGCGAGGCGGCTTATGGCAACACTGCCAAGCAACAACGCCAGGGAGGCCGACAACAACAACCCGCGGATCCCGTTCATGGAAGGCCTCGGCTGTGCAATGAATCAGCGTTCGGTGTTTCGTGATATGTTAGTTAGCGGATTGGATATCAAGTAACCGTTCACGGGCGGATGCCAATTATCGAAACCCGAATCTCGTTTTTAGAAGTTGCATCTTTCTCTTTGTACGACGGACATCCAGTCCGTCGACCGCCGCAGCTTAATCGCCGCGCAGCGGTGACAGCATGTTGCCTAGGGCGGAGTGACGCGACGTCACCATGTAGCGGCGCCTTCCGTGTGTCACGAAGGGTCACGATTACTTTTTCGGGCGGCTCGGTGGCGGCTTGGAAAAACCGCCTTCCAATTGCCGTTCGCCTTCCTCGATTTCCTTGTTCACCGAGTAAACATAAGAATTGTAGTCGCCACGGTAATTGACGACACGGCCCTCGCGCACTTCCACGATACATGTGGCGACGCGGGACATGAAGTGCCGATCGTGGCTTGTGAATACAACGGTCCCTTGGTATTCCGTCAATGCTTCCGCCAGTGCCTCGACCGTGTCGACGTCCAAGTGGTTGCCGGGTTCGTCCAGCACGAGGATGTTGTAGCTGCCCAGCAGTAGGCCGGCCAAGCAGAGCCGAGCACGCTCGCCGCCTGATAGCACGGAAACCTTCTTTTTCACCGCGTCGCCGCGAAAGAGCAACGCGCCGGCCAGATCGAGGATCTGCTGGTTCTTGGTACCAGTGATCGCTTTATCCTCGAGATACTCGAGCACCGTTTTGCGGTCGGGCAAACTGGTGTAAACGTGTTGCGCGTAAACGCCGATTTCGCACGCGTGTCCCCAGCGGGCGTCGCCGGCGAGCGGTTGCAGCGATTCAACGATTGTCCGCAGAAAAGTGGTTTTACCTTGGCCGTTGTCGCCGACGATCGCGGCCCGCGAGCCATGGTCGATTTCCAAGTCGATTCCGCTGGCGACTTGACGGTCGGCGTATCCGATCGCCAGCCCGCGACAACGCAGCGCTGGCCCCTTTCGCGGTTCGACTCGCGGCGCGCGGATCTTCGCGATGGGTTCATCGGTTTCGATATCGACCGTTTCGAGTCGTTCGAGCTGCTTGCTTTTTGAACGGGCGCGAGTGGCGGTGCTGGCCCGAGCGCGGTTCTTCGCGATGAATTCTTCCAACTGCTTTCGTTTCGCCATCACGGCCGCGTTCGTGCGTTCGTCGTGCTCGCGCCTCTGTGCTTGGTATTCGAGGAAAGCGTCAATTTTCCCCGGGAACATGGTTAGCTTGCCTCGGGACAGGTCAAGCGTGTGTTCGCAGGTGGCGGTGAGAAACGCGCGATCATGGGACACGATCAAGCACGCTTCGTCGAAGTCGCGTAGGAAGTGCTCCAGGAGGATCTGGGTGCGGAGATCAAGGAAGTTGGTCGGTTCGTCCAGCAATAGCAGATTAGGCTCGTGCAGCAGCAACGCGGCCAGCTTGACGCGTGTTTGCCAACCGCCGGAAAGTTTGGCGACGGGGCCCTCGAGGTAGGCGCCCTTGAGTTCGAATCGGCCAGCGACTTCGCCGCACTTCCATTCCGGCTGCCCGCTGTCCCGTTGCAGGAAATCGATCGCCGTTTCGCCCGGCAAGAACGGATCGTGTTGGCGGAGATAGCCGAGCCGCAATCGGGGATGCCGCACGACCTCGCCGCGATCCAGTTCCTCTTCGCCGAGCAGGATTCGCAGGAGCGTGCTTTTGCCGGCGCCATTGCGACCGACAAACCCGACCTTCGCGTCGTCGGTGATTGTGGCTTCGGCGTTCTCCAGCAAAATCTGGTCGCCATAGCGTTTGTAGGCGTTTTTGATTTGAAACAACACAGCCATCGGCGGAGCCTCGTTGCGTTCCCGCCGCCTGGGAACGCTGGGATTTCGTCATGCCGTTCGGTCGCGCGGCTGAAGCAGCATAACAACTTGGCCGGTTCTTGATCAGCGAGTCGCAGGATTGGGGATTTGGGTGAATCGGGTCGGATGTGGTGGACTTGAACGAGTCGGACGGCGTCGAACCAATTTCGTTTTCGATCGAGTCGATAACAAAAGACGATGGGACTGCCATGCTGGAGACCGCGAGCCATCCAGGCCGTACCCAGGGGCGCCGGGGATGAGTTGGGCGAATTCGGGTCCGCCCGCCTCCGAGCGGCGATCAAGCGACCAATCGCCGGATCGTCCGTCCGCAATAGTCCCCGAGCACTGGGCACACCCACTCCACCCTCTGGCACCTCGCGGTGCCAGAGGGTGGTTTTCGCTCCGCTTCTACGGCTCGGACAAGCGGAGCGGCGCGAGCCGC
>JBJTOW010000920.1:0-4969 GCA_046074805.1 Planctomycetota bacterium
AGGCGAGGCCCAACGACTGCATTTGCACGAACGAGGTCGCCTACTACCCGCCGTTGACGTCGCTGAAGTACTTCGCCGCCGGTGTCTGCACGGAATCCGAATTCCGAGGACGGGGACTCGGCAACCGCTGGTCGCTCCCCAACAGCCGCAGCGCCTATTTGGGCGAGTTCAATCTGTAATCTTGAAACAGATGGCGTTTTTCGCCGTCGCTATTCGCGCCGCGACAACGCCGCTTTGAATCTGCCTATATCCCGCCTTTTTCCGGAGGTTGTTCGGATGATTTACCGCTCCGCGATCATCGCGCCGCGTGGCCGGCGTTCCGCTGAGTCCCTGATGCCGCTGGGAGTGAGATCGTTCCTTTCCATGCGTGTTGGGAGTGTCGTGCGTGGCCTCGCCTTCGTCATGGCGGCCTTGATTCTGTCGTCGGCGAATGCGGTCTACGCGGTTGACCACAAGGTCGAACCGAGCGACGCCGCGCCGCCCAAGGAAGCTCTGACGCCCGCGATCGCCGACCTGCTCGGCGGACCTTCGTTTCGCGTCGTGCGTGGGGCCTCGCGCGTCGTCTGCGAAGTCTGGCTTTGCAAGGAATGGGCAATCGCGGCCGATGCCAAGCCCAAAGGCGATGTGCTGTATCCTTTTCAACCCGGGCAAGTGATTGGCGCGGTTAGGTACCCGCGGAAGGCGAGCGATTTCCGCGACCAAGTGGTTGCGGATGGCGTCTACACACTGCGTTACGGTCAGCAACCAGTCGACGGAGCCCATGTGGGCACTTCGCCAATTCGCGATTTCCTGGTGCTGATTAAGGCGTCAGACGAGCAATCCGCCGAGCCGCTCGATTACAAGACGCTCGCGAAAAAGAGCGCGGCCGCCGCCGGTTCAAACCACCCTTTGCTCTTGTCGTTGCAACGGACAGAAGCGGCCGACACTCCACTGTCTATTCGCCACAACGAGCAAGCCGAGTGGTGGATCGTACACGTGGTCGGCAGTGCCAAAACGGGTGATAAAGCCGCCAAGCAGCCGTTGGATCTGGTCGTCGTGGGGCATGCGAGCGACTGATTCCATGAACCATCCTCCTTGCGACCGTGTGTTACGGGCCCGGCTGTCGGTCGTCCTCGCATGGATGGCTGTTGCCGTAGCCGCCGCTGGGAATGCCGCTGCGGACGAGCCAAAGTCGGTGGAAACTCCGCCACGGTTCGTCGTGGAAACCGTGCGCGGCCGCGTTGTGTTTCTCGGAGAGGCGATGCAGCGGCTGGCGGGGGTGAAGTGCGTGGACGAGGCGCGGGAGCGCACGCTGGCGCTGGAGACCGCCGACGGCCAACTGCTTCCGCTTCTCGAGGACGTCCGAGGCCGTGGGTTTCGCAACGACCCGCGTTTGCGGGCGTACGAGCTTGAATTGATCGTGCGGCGTTATCGAGTGTCGCCTTTCCTGCAAACCCTGCGGGTTTACTCGCTGGAAAAGACTGGCAAGTTTGAGCTCGATTATTGGTGCGATGTGTGCGCGATCGCGATGTACGAACTGAAGCCGTGCGAATGTTGCCAGGGGGATACCGAATTCCGCCGGCGGCCCATCCGCGGCGACTGACTTTTGAAACGCCCGTCAGGCTGATTTCGACGCGTCTGACGCGACCCTTACCGTCTCTGGATTCCGTGAATGCCGTCCTCCGATTCGACGCCGCCGACTGTGGATCAGCGAAACTTCAAGCCATGCGACGGGGAAGATAGCCCCCGGGGTGAACGCCAGCCCAGCCGGTCGCGAGCCGTCGTGACCGACGCGAAGGAATTGGCGGGTGGCAGTTTCGCGGCCGTCGCGCGGTCCACCCGCGACCTTTTCCCCGAATCGGCGTACCGACCCGTCGATGGACCTGGGGGAGTGCGATTGCCGTTCGGACCGCATCGACTCGCGGTCAACAGCGACGGCACGGGCACGAAGCCGGAACTTGCTGAGCGGTTGGCGGACGCCTCGGGCGACTATCGGTACTTCGAGCGGCCGGCGTTCGATGTTGTGGCGATGGTGGCCGATGACGCGGCTCGCCATGGCCAATTCACGGTCGGCATCGTCAATTGTGTCGACGTGAATAGCGCGGAGAACACCGCGTTCGTCACCGCGCTGGCCAACGGTATGCGTCGCGCTTGCGAAGCGGGGCGATTCCCGTTGATCAATGGGGAAACGGCGGAACTCGGTTATCGCGTGCCCGGCCCGGGCTCCTCGCGTTTGAACTGGAACGCGGTGGCGCTCGCCTTGGTCCACGAGGGCAAAGCGTTTCGCTCGGAGAATCTACGGCCGGGACAACCTCTTGTGGCGTTCCGCGAATCGTCGATCCGCAGCAATGGCCTCACGCGTGCGCGAGCGGTGCTAGAACATGCCTACCTGGCGGAACTGGGAATGACGCGTCAGCATTGGCTGGAAGAACGTTTGGTCCGGCGTGTCGGTCTGCCACCGGAGGCGGTGCGGCAACTGCGGTCCGCTTTGATCGCCGAGCAACCCTGGATCGACGAGCAGATCCTGGTTCCATGGCATGAGCGGTTTGCCGATTTGACCGAACAGCTCTCGCGGCCCGCCACGATCTATTCGCCCGTGATCACAGCGGCTCAAGGCGGTGTCGACGGCCCGATCGCCGTGCCGATCATCGCCGCCACGCATGTGACCGGCGGCGGCATTCCGTTGAAAGTGAAAAGAACGCTCGACGGTACGGGGCTTGGAGCCGCGATTGAGCCGGTCTTTCCGGACCCGGCCGGTGTACCTGAACTCCTTGAACTCGCGAGGCGATATCCGGCGAGCAGTGGACCGCTGGTCGACGAACGGACCGCCTGTGAACAGTGGAATCGTGGAATAGGCTTTCTATGCGTTACTGCGGATCACGCAGCCGCGTCGGCGCTCGTTCAGTTAGCACAGTCGATGGGTTATGAAGCCGCGATCGCAGGTGGTATCCGCGACAAGGCCGAAATCCACTGGCGCGGCGAAACATGGACCGCGTGACCAACAAGCGATCCCGATAGTTTCATTGGCTAATCGTCGCTGCGGGACGAAAAAAGCCCCAGCCGAACGAGGTAATACAAGAGCGTGAGCACGCTTTGCAGTGTCGCGGCGACGTAAGTGAGAGCGGCCGCATTGAGCACCTTACGCACGTAGTACTGCTCGTCGCGGTCCACGATCCCCAATTCGACCAACGCCACTTTCGCCCGAGCGCTCGCATCGAATTCCACAGGCAAATTCACAATCTGGAAAAAGGCGACCGCCGCGAACAAAAGAACTCCAGCCCAGGCGAGAAACTTGAGCCCCAGAGCAAGCCCGATCATTAACACGACCATCCCGAAGCTACTGCCGAAATTGGCGATCGGCACGGCCGCGTTGCGGATGACCAGCGGCGCGTATCCGAAAGCGTGCTGCAACGCGTGTCCCGCTTCGTGAGCCGCGATTCCCACCGCCGATGCGGTTTGGCCGTGATAAACCTCAGGGCTCAATCGCAACACCCGATCACTTGGATCGTAATGGTCGCTCAGGTGTCCCGGCACTTGCTCGATCCCAACGTCGTACAAGCCGTTGACGTCGAGCATCTGGCGGGCGGCGGCGTAGCCCGACATGCGGGCCCCCACCGACTTACCGAGTCGGTAGTTCCAGGCCACTAAGATCTGGGCCAACATCGCCAATAGCAACGCGGGAGCCAAAAACACGAAATACAGCGGATCGAAGAACATCTGTTCCCTTCCTCCTGTCGCCAGGGACGTTACGCGAGTACCTCGAATTCTACGCGATCGCCTGCGTAGGCAAGTCCCGATAACCCGGTTTCTACGGGAAATACGCATTCCACCGGGAGACAGTTCGCCGGTTTGGGAAGTCGTGGCGTTCAACGCTGGACGAATTAAGCTGGAATGGTCGATGACATTCGACAATCTCCGCCATTTCCCTCGGAACTTACGTCATGCGTTTTTCGCCTGTTCGATCTGGATCCTCCGCGAAGTTGGCTCGACGGCAATTCCTCGCCGGCGCGATCGGATTTCCACTTCTGGCTGGTCCGATCATGGGCGGCCTGATCGCAACCACGGGTTGCGGGCCGGACGAGCCCAAACCTGGCACTGGCGATTCGTCCGCTAAATCGCCCACCGTCTCGAGCGACGCGCTGCCAGGCGATGACGAACTGAAGCAAATGCTCGACGAGGAACTCGAGTTCGCGTGCCTCGGCCGACGGCTCAATTTGAAAAACCATGCGGCATGGCAAATCGTCCACGGCGCCTTGGCGTTCGGCCACGACTTCCTCATCACCGATAACGATGGCAAAGACGTATCCGCCTTGGCTTATCTTTTGGCGGGTGGACGGATGACCGGCTGGACGATGGAAACCGGCGTTCCGCTCGGCGACCCTGCCCGTCCCGGGCTTCGCGCGATCGTCGAATCGGGCAGCAAAACGGGTCAAGGCCACGCCGACCAATGGCTTGGATACCTTGCCGACGTCGGCAGGAAGCTCGATCAGGAAATCAAGGCGGCCGCCCGCGAGTTCACAATCGAGGACTATCTGCGACAAGTCGAGTACGACGTTCCGAACAATGTGCAGCAGGAATACAGTTGGACCATCATGGCGTTGACCGCCTATCGCCCCACGAACCATCGTTGGATGGCGAGCGACGGCAAGGAATGGTCGACGGAACGCTTGGTGGAAATCGAGCTCGGCCATGACTTGGCCGTGAGCGCGTGCGGCGGCAGCCATCGGATGACCGGCATCACGATGGCCTTCAACCAACATGTTCGCAACGGCGGAAAAATCGAAGGCGTTTGGAAAAAAGCGGACGAGAAAATCCGCGACTGCGTCGCGCGAGCCAAACGGTTTCAAAATCCGGATGGATCGTTGTCGAGCAACTATTTTCAACGCACCGGCCAATCGAAGGATCTCGGCGAACAGCTCGGTTCGTCCGGGCACGTTCTGGAATTCGTGGTGGTCGCGTCCACCGACGAGCAACTGAAGGAGCCGTGGCT
>JBJTOW010000921.1:0-3088 GCA_046074805.1 Planctomycetota bacterium
CCCCGCTCCAAGCCAGGCTTCCGCCCATGACTCATCTCGCAGACCGTTTTCTGACTCGGCCAGCTCGTCGGGCCGCTCTTCTTTTCGGTTGGCTGATCGCGATGGCCAGTTGCGTTGGGGCCGCGCCGGCGGCGGAGCCAACGCGGCCTCCGAATGTGCTCGTTATCGTCGGCGACGACATGGGCTATGCCGATGTCGGTTTCCAAGGTTGCCGCGACATTCCGACGCCGCACTTGGATGCGCTCGCGAAAGATGGCGTGCGATTTACGCAAGGCTATGTATCCGGACCGTACTGTTCCCCGACTCGAGCGGGCCTGTTGACGGGCCGATACCAGAATCGATTTGGCCACGAGTTCAATCCGGGCGATGGATCGGCTGGTTTACCGCTTGGAGAGCAGACGCTTGCGGACCGCTTGAAGGCGGCCGGCTACCGCACGGCGCTTGTCGGGAAGTGGCATCTGGGAGGATTGCCGGCTTACCATCCGCAGCGCCGCGGGTTCGACGAGTTTTTCGGTTTTCTCGGCGGAGCGCACAGTTACTTTGACGCGTCGGGGATTCTCCGCGGCACGACGCCGGTCGCCGATCGCGAGGTTGGTTACACCACGGATGCGTTCGCTCGCGAGGCTTGCGCATTCTTGGAACGCCAACGCGAAAAGCCATGGTTTCTCTATCTCGCTTTCAATGCGGTGCATACGCCGATGCACGCCACGGATGCTCGCTTGGCGAAGTTCGCGGGAATCGCGGACCGCACGCGTCGCAACTACGCCGCGATGATGTCGGCGATGGACGACGCTGTCGGGGCCGTACGGGCTCAGCTCGCGGCGACGGGCCAGTCCGAAAACACCGTGATCGCCTTCATTAGCGACAATGGCGGCCCGACCATGCCAGGCACGACGACCAACGGTTCCAGCAACGCGCCGCTGCGTGGCAGCAAACGCACTACTTTGGAAGGCGGGATACGGGTGCCGTATCTGCTAACGTGGCCGGGCACGCTCAAACCGGGCATGTTCGATCACCCGGCTATCCAACTCGATCTTCACACGACGCTGCTGGCGGCGGCCCGAGTGGAACCGCGCTCGGATTGGAAGCTGGAAGGCGTCAATCTGTGGCCTTACCTTCGGGGCGAAAAGAGCGGTCCGCCGCACGAGGCGTTGTACTGGCGTTTCGGAAGCCAGATGGCGATTCGCGAAGGCGACTGGAAACTGGTGCGTTACGATTTGGCGGCGGACGCGGCGGGCAACAGCGGCACAAGCGCCGCGCAGCTGTTCCATTTGTCCGAGGATCCTTCCGAGTCCCGCGATCTGTCGGCCGTGATGCCTGAGAAGGCGACCGCCTTGCAGAACCGTTGGGACCAATGGAACGCCTCGAACAAGGCCCCGCTCTGGGGCGGCGCCGGCGGCAACGCGAAGAAAAAGGCCAAAGCCAAAAAGGCCAATGAATGATGGCACGTAGGTTGGCTGTGGGCCGAGACCGATGGGCGAGGCGAATCGTCACGCGGTCTGGCTCAATCCGGTGTCGCGGGGATCGGGCCGAGCGAACACTCGCTCTCGATGGACGTGATGAGGGACTGCAAGTGAATGGCCTGGGAGTTCAAACATGACGGTGCGAGTGAAGAAGCATCTTCCGGGCGGCTCGATCATTCTCGATCGGCCGGGCAAGAAGAACGCCCTAACGCGGCGGATGATCGATGAATTGCAGCAGGCGTTTTCGGATTTACACCAGGAAAAGAAGGTTCGGGCCGTCATTCTGGCTGGCGCTGGCGACGCCTTTTCCGCCGGACTCGACCTGGCCGAAATTCATGAAGCGATGGCGGAACCGGATGCCCAGTCCAAGTGGTACGACGACGCGCTTGCGTACCGCGATTTGCTGGAAACCATGTTGCGGTTTCCCAAACCGATTTTGGCGGCGGTGAGTGGACCGGCGTTGGGAGCGGGCGCCAGCTTGGTGCTTGCCTGCGACATCGTGGTTGCCGCTCACGACGCACGGTTCGGCCTGCCAGAACCACGTCGAGGGATCGTCGCCGGACTAGCCGCGCCATTGCTGACGTTCCGAGTAGGCGGTGGCTGGGCGGCCAATCTGCTGCTGTCCTCCCGCACGCTCGACGCGGTCGAAGCGCACCGCATCGGCTTATTCCATGAACTCGTCGCGCCGGCCATCGTCTGGGCCCGCGCGCAACAGTTGGTCGAGGAGATCTCCCAAGCGGCTCCCGAGTCCCTGCAATTGACCCGCCGCCTGCTCTACGAGACGATCGCCGAACATCTCGGCACGTCGCTGTCAGCGGGCGCCGCGGCCAGCGCGACCGCCCGCACTACCGAGGCGGCTGCTGAAGGATTGGCCGCTTTCGTGGAAAAACGCCCCGCGAACTGGCCTTGAGGTTTCGAGCCCCACAAAAGATGTCCGAGCCCATGAACGGTTCCTGACACCTTTTCGGAGCTGACACCTTTTCGGAGCCTCGGGTTACTTCGATTGCAATGAAAAGTCGAAGGTCCGCTGGCTGGAGGACACGTCGGCCTTGAGTACCGACTGGGCGTTGTAACGCGGGGGGACCCTGTCAGCCACCACGCCTCCCTCGCCTTTTTCCAGGTTGCCCTCGCCGACTTCCGCGGAACCTTCGCCTTCGGTGGCATTGAGACCAACAATCTTGCGCGTCGTGCTGATGCGCACGGTCTTCGGACCGGGAGTGCAACCGCTACGGACTGAATCCAATCTCAGCGAGTAGGCACCAGCCGTGTCGGTCAGTCCGTAGGCGAATTGGCCGTCGGATGCGTCAAAGGTGACTACGGCGTTGGCGAGTGGCTGTCCGTCGAGTGTCACTTTGCCGCTCACCGCAACCAGTTCCACTTTGGAGTAATCCGCTCCGGTTTCGCCACACCCCGCGCCAGCCAGGAAGCTCGACGCCAAAACCGTCCAAAAGAGGGCTGATGTCGTATTTGCACGAACTGTATTCAACACTTTGATCATCCTCGTCGAACTGGTGGTTGGTTGCTGGTTCACAAGTACTTTGTTCGAAGGTATCCATGCACGGGGCGGGGGCGCGCTATCGCAACACGAAACGCAAGTTGTGAAACTGCACAGTTCCGCGTTGTTT
>JBJTOW010000922.1:0-2571 GCA_046074805.1 Planctomycetota bacterium
GGTTCGCGGGTGCTCGCTTCCGGCCATCCGCGGCAGCGGCTTACCGCTCGGGGAAAGTTCAGCGACGGTTCGGTTCGCGACGTCACGCCGCTGACCGTGTTCTCGACGCGATTGGATCCGTCTGTCGAGGTTTCAGCGGACGGCGTGGCGATGTTTCGCGGCACTGCGGAAGCGACAGTTCTGGCGCGATATCTGCAACAGGTCCGCAGTGTTCACCTGACCTATGTCGAACGTGATCCGGAATACGTGTTCCGCGGGCCGACACCGGCGAACGAAATCGATGCGCATATCTTTGAGCGACAACGGCGACTGCAACTGCAACCGGCGGCGGCGGCGACCGACGAGGTGTTTCTCCGCCGCGCGTATCTCGACGCGCTCGGCACGTTGCCCACTGCTGCGGAGACGCGGGCGTTTCTCGACGCGACGGATCCCAACAAACGGGAAACGCTGATCGAGCAGTTGTTGCAGAGGTCGGAATTTGGACCGTTTTGGGCGTTGAAGTGGGCTGATGTGATGCGCGGCAACCGGACGACGATCTCGCAGCGCGGCGTGCATAGTCTGCATCGATACTTGGTTCGGCATTTCGCGGCGGATCGGCCGTTCGATCAATTGGCCCGCGAACTGGTAACGGGGCAGGGCAATACGCTGCATCGGCCGCCCGCGAATTTCTTCCGTATTTCGCCCACGCCCGAAGAGGCGGCGGAGAGCTTCGCCCAGCTATTCCTGGGCGTGCGTCTGCAATGCGCGAAATGCCATAACCATCCGTTCGAAACACTCACTCAGACCGATTACTACGGCTTGGCGGCGTATTTTGCCCGAGTGCGGATAAAGGGTAAGCAGTTTGGCGCAGATGACGAAATCGTCTACGTCACGCGGCAGGGCGAAGTGCAACATCCACTCACGCGGAAAAACCTGGAACCGATCGCGTTCGGGACGCCCGGTGGTGTGTTTGCCGCCGACGAGGATCGTCGCGAAAGGCTCGCCGATTGGCTTGTGGACCCTTCCAATCCATTGTTCGCCCGCGCGACAGTGAATCGCGTATGGCGGCATTTAATGGGCCGGGGCATCGTCGAACCCGTGGATGATTTCCGCGAAACAAACCCGCCTTCGCACCCTGAATTGCTCGACCACTTGGCCGATCTGTTCGTGCGGAGCGGCTACCGGCTGAAGCCTGTAATCCGCGATGTGATGCGGTCAAAGACCTACCAGCTATCGGCGGCGCGCGGCAACGCGCAGTCGCCGCGGGCAGCCGATCCGGCGGCCTACTACACGCACTCGTCGATCCGCATGTTAACCGGCGAGCAAGCGGTGGACGCGGTCAGCGCGGCGATCGGCGTGCCCGAGGAATTCAAGGGATATCCGCTCGGCACGCGGGCGATCGAGCTGGCTGAGGGAGCGGTCGACAACGATTTCCTCTCGGCGTTTTCGCGTCCGATCCGGGACGCAGCATGCGACTGCGCGCGGGAGGAAGATCCGTCGCTCGGCGAGGTGCTGCACTTACTCAATAATCGCGGACTTGTGGAACGCATCGCATCGTCCCGCAGCCATCTGGGCCAATCGCTCGCCAAGAATCGTCCCACGGGTGAAATCTTGGAAGAGATGTACTTGGCCACGCTCAGTCGCCGCCCAACCGACCAGGAACGAAGATTGGCCGAGTCGCATGTAGAGTCGTTAGGCGACCGGTCCGCGGCGCTCGCCGATTGGCAGCATGCGCTGTTGAATTCCAACGAGTTTCTCTTGCGGCACTGATCGCCCGGTAAAGATCGGCAAGTGACAGTAAGCCACGGCGAGAAACAGATAAAACGCCGAGAAGAGCACGAGACGAGCCCAGAACGAGCACGGCACCAATACGATTCAAACGCCACGGGACGATCGTCGGACAAAGTGGGACGGGCACGGAACGAGGACGGAAAAGACGCGGGAATGAAACAGGGATTACACGGATGACGATTGCAGCGTTGATCGAGCATTATTTGGCAGGACCGCGGTTATTGCGCGAGGCTGTCGCGGGAATGACGGACGCGCAATTCGAAGCGCAGCCTGTTCCCGGGAAGTGGTCGACGAAGCAAGTCATCTGCCACATCGCGGACTTCGAGCCGGTGTATTTGGACCGGATCAAGAGAGTGATCGCTGAGAACGAGCCGACGATGTTCGGCGGCGATCCCGATCTTTTCGCCGCTCGGCTGGCCTACTCAAGCCGGGACGTGGAACTCGAACTGAAGTTGATCGAAGCGTGCCGCGCGCATTTGGGAACAATCCTGCGTTCTTTGCCGGAGGGCGATTTCGCTCGACGCGGTATCCATTCGGTCGCTGGTCCGATGTCGATCGAAAAACTTCTTGGCAACATCGCGGGCCACATTCCTCACCATGTGCGGTTCATCCAGGAAAAGCGGGCGGCGATGGCCATGCCTTGCGCATGAGCGATCGCCGCTTTCCAGCGAAAACAGGTTCGCGACCCACTATGTCAGGCCGAATTGAGCTAAGGCGGCCATGACTCCCAAGAACGTAAAGTAGACGCCCGCCAAGACCAAGCCGACGCGAACGAAGCGGTTCGGACGCAAGGCGGGTGGC
>JBJTOW010000923.1:0-3966 GCA_046074805.1 Planctomycetota bacterium
AGGGCTGGGTTCGCCTTCGCCGACGAGCCGCACCCGCATGCCGTCTTCGATCCCGCGCGGGATTTGAATGTCGAGCCGCACTTTTCCAGCGGTGTAGCCGTTGCCGCGGCACTCATCGCAGGGGTCGGTGACAATCGATCCAGAACCGCCGCAAGTTGGGCAGGTGGTCTGCACGCGGAGAATACCGGCCTGCTGCACGACTTGGCCACGGCCTCCGCACCGCCGGCAAGAATCGCGCTGAGCCCCAGCGCGGTTCCCGGTGCCGTTGCACTTGCCGCACATCTGGCTCCGAGGGAACTCGACGGTTTTTGTGACGCCACGCGCGGACTCTTCCAGGTCCAACGCCACATCGACACGAATGTCGGCTCCACGCCGCGAGCGTTTTTGTCGACGGCCGCCAGCGCCGCCAAACAAATCGCCGAAGAATCCCCCGCCTCCGCCCGCACCGCCGCCACCAAAGATATCGCTAAACGCCTCAAAGATGTCCTGAACATCGTTGAATTGCGTATGGCGATCCTCCACACCCGCGTGCCCATACTGGTCATACCGAGCACGCCTCTCCGGATCGTTCAAAACCTCGTAGGCCTCGGCGCAGGCTTTGAATTTCTCGACGGCGTCCGTGTCGCCTTGGTTGCTGTCGGGATGATACTTGATGGCCAGCTTGCGGTACGCGGACGCGATATCCTTGGCGGAAGCGGTACGCGGCACGCCGAGCACTTCGTAGTAGTCGCGTTTTTTGGCCATCGGGCTCGTGGCGATTCAAAAAAGACCACCACCTCTCGACTGTCGTCAAGCGGCAGGTGGTCTTGTGTAAAGAACGGCTCCCACAATCAGAACCGCGATAAAGTCGCTTCGCGGCCAAAACCGGCGAAGCGACACACTTGATTAACGAGATTCGCGATCGCAAAAACTTGGAATCAACGAAACCGTCGAGCGGCGTCGCCAGCTAGCGAATCGCCCCCTCGGCTTTCGTCTTCTTCTTGTCGTCCTTGTCGAAATTGGTGACAAGCGCCTCGGTGGTCAGCAACAAGGCGGAAATGCTTGCCGCGTTCCCCAAAGCCGTGCGAACGACCTTCACAGGATCGATAATGCCCGCCTTCAGCATGTCAACATACTGATCGGCGTTGGCGTCATAACCCATGTTGGTTGGCTTTTGCAGCACTTCGTCCACAACGACAGAACCATCGCGGCCACCGTTGTCGACGATCGAACGCATCGGGGCCGGCAAGGCTCCGAGCACGATCTCCACGCCAACCCGTTCGTCGCCCTTGGCAGCGTCGCGGGCTTTTTCCACCGCTTCGATGCACCGGAGCAACGCCACGCCACCACCGGGCAGAATACCCTCTTCGACCGCCGCTCGCGTGGCATGCAGAGCGTCCTCGATGCGGGCCTTCTTCTGCTTCATGTCGGCTTCCGTTTCGGCGCCAACGGAAATCACAGCGACACCACCGGCCAACTTCGCGAGCCGCTCTTGGAACTTCTCCTTGTCGTACTCGCTTTCCGTTTGTCCGATCTGATTGCGGATCTGGAGAATCCGCTTGTCGATCTCCTGCCGCTCGCCCGCCCCTTCCACGATCGTCGTGTTGTTGCGGTCGACCGTGACCTTCTTCGCGCGGCCGAGATGCTCGAGCGACAAATTCTCCAGTTGCAAGCCGAGGTCGTCGCTGATCATCGTGCCGCCCGTCAGGACGCCGATGTCGCCCAACATCGCCTTGCGACGGTCGCCGAAGCCCGGAGCCTTCACGGCGCACACGTTGAGCACGCCACGGAGTTTGTTGACCACAAGCAGCGTGAGCGCCTCGGCTTCGACATCCTCCGCGATGATCAACAGCGGCCGACCAGTCTGGCTGACCTTCTCCAAAATCGGAACCAACTCGCGGATGTTCCCGATTTTCTTCTCGTGGATCAGGATGAACGGATCGTCCAACACGCAGTCCATCGCCGCCGGGCGGTTGATGAAATACGGCGAGACGAAACCTTTGTCGAATTGCATGCCGTCGACGTACTCGACCTTCGTCGCCGTCGTCTTGCCCTCTTCGACCGTGATCACGCCGTCCTTGCCGACGCGATGAAGGGCGTCGGCGAGCAGATCGCCGATGGCCTTATCGTTGTTGGCGCTGATCGCCCCGACGTTCGCCACTTCTTCCTTGCTGGTCACCGGCTTGGCCATCGCCAGCAACTTGGCTTCGGCGGCCTGAACGGCCTTTTCAATTCCGCGCCGAACGGCCATCGGATTGCTGCCCGCGACGATGTTTCGCAGACCTTCCCGGAAAATCGCGTGCGCCAGGACAGTGGCCGTCGTGGTGCCGTCGCCCGCAAGATCCGAGGTCTTCTGAGCGACCTCGACAACCAGCTTGGCACCCATGTTCTCGAAGCGATCTTCGAGTTCGATTTCCTTGGCGACGGTGACGCCGTCCTTGGTAACCGTCGGGCCACCGAACGACTTGTCGATAATCACATTGCGGCCGGTGGGGCCCAATGTCACGGCCACCGCATGGGCCAGTTTCTCCACGCCCTGGAGCATCTTTGCCCGGGCGTGATCTTCGAACATCAATTGCTTAGCCACGCTGGCGTTTCCTTGTGGAAAAAAGAGAGAGTGAGTCGGGGACGAAGGTAATAGGGACCGGCTTCCAGCGAGCTACTTGACGATCTTCGCCAAGATGTCGCTTTCACGCAGGATTTTCACTTCCTGGCCGCTTACCTTGATGTCCGATCCGCCGTATTTGCCATAGATCACTTCGTCGCCCTCTTGCACAGAGAGCTCGCCCCGCTTGCCGTTGTCCAGCAACCGGCCTGGACCCACGGCGACCACGGTGCCGCGTTGCGGCTTTTCCTTGGCCGAATCCGGCAACACGATACCGCCCGCCGTCCGCTGCTCGGCTTCCAGCGGTTGCACTACCACACGGTCATCCAGCGGACGCAACTTGATCTTGCTCATACCGTTCTCTCCTATCGAAACCAGTCTGTGTTGTGTGTGAATTCCGTCAGTCTGTCTTCAGAGTCGATTCAGGGGGGACGGTCAGTTCGGCTCGCAATCTGAAACCGAAGTGTCCGTCTTGATTTCTTGGCCGATAGCGGCTCGGACCGTTCTGGGCAGCACGCCCCAGGCGTGGCCGGCTTGTACCGGCCGCAGCCTGGACTCGGAAGGTTGACCTACATCATCCCTTCCATGCCACCCATGCCACCCATGCCGCCCATGCCACCCATGCCACCCATGCCGCCGCCCATGCCATGGTCATGGTGGTCACCGTGGCCGCCTTCCTCTTCTTCCTTCGGGATGTCGGTGATCAGCGAAGAAGTGGTCAGCAGCAGAGCGGCAACGCTCGCGGCGTTTTGCAGAGCGGTTCGGACAACCTTGGCCGGGTCGATAACGCCCGCCTTGACCAGATCGCAGAACTCGTCTTTGTCCGCGTCCCAGCCCTCATTCTTGCCCTTGAGGTTGCGGACCCGGTTGACAACGACGGCCCCGTCGCGGCCCGCGTTCTTGGCGATCGCGCGGAGCGGTTGATCGAGGACGTTGCGAATGATCGTGGCCCCTAGCTTCTCGTCGCCGGTCAGCTCCAGCTTGTCCACGGCCTTTTCAGCTCGCAGCAAAGCCACGCCGCCACCGGGAACAATACCTTCCTCAAGTGCGGCCTGAGTGGCGTTCTTGGCGTCTTCGACGAGCCACTTCTTTTCCTTCATTTCGGTCTCGGTCGCGGCGCCGCAGCTGATCTGAGCCACGCCACCGGCGAGCTTCGCCAACCGCTCTTGCAGCTTTTCGCGATCGTACTCGCTGTCGGTGCGGCCGATTTCATCGCGAATTTGTTGGACGCGGCCTTCGATCTCTTCCTTGCTTCCGACGCCGTCGACGATGGTCGTCTCTTCCGAGGTGATCTTCACCTTCTTGGCGCGGCCGAGATCCGAGAGCTTTACGCTTTCAAGATCGATGCCGAGATCCTTGAAGATCGGTTGGGCGCGGGTGAG
>JBJTOW010000924.1:0-2830 GCA_046074805.1 Planctomycetota bacterium
TGTTCATTTTGGGCGTCGGCAACCTAGCATTGGTCCTCGCCCTGAGTTCATGGATCGCCAACAGCATCGTCGGGCCCACTCGTATGTTGATTGGCCGGATGCGCGAAATGTCCCAAGGGGCCGGCGACCTCACCGCGCGAATTCCCGTCGACAGCCACGACGAGATCGGCGAGCTGGCGCAGAGCATCAACGCGGTGGTGCAACGGCTTCACGATTTGGTGAGCGAAATCAAGCGTTCGAGCATCGATCTGATGTCGACTGCCACGCAAATCGCGGCGACGGCGAAAATGCAGGAATCGACGATGCAGTCGTTCGGCGCGTCGTCGACGGAGATCGCGGCGGCGGTGAAGGAGATTTCCGCGACCAGCCAGCAGCTTGCGGTGACAATGGACGAAGTGAACCGCGGGGCCGAGAATGCGGGAGCGCTGGCGAATGGGGGACGCTCGGGATTGACCGACATGGAAGCCGCGATGCATCGCCTGGCTGGCGCCACTTCCTCAATCTCCGCCAAGCTGGCGACGATTCGGGAAAAAGCGGATGACATCAACATGGTTGTCACCACAATCACCAAAGTCGCCGACCAGACGAACCTACTGTCGATCAATGCCGCCATCGAAGCGGAGAAGGCTGGCGAGTACGGCCGTGGCTTCTTAGTTGTCGCGCGTGAAATTCGGCGCCTGGCCGATCAAACTGCGGTGGCGACGCTGGATATCGACAACATCGTGCGTCACATGCAGTCGGCCGTAACCGTCGGCGTCATGGAGATGGACAAGTTCCATGAGGAAGTCCGCAACGGCGTGTCGCATGTGGGGCATATCAACGGCCAGCTTGGCCAAGTCATCGAAGCGGTCGTCGATTTGAAGACGCGGTTCGAGCCAGCGAGCGAAGGGATGCGGCAGCAGTCGCTTGGGGCGTCGCAGATCGACGAGGCGATGGGTGACCTGACCTCGGGAGCCACTCAAACCGCCACTTCGCTCACGGAATTCAAGCAAGCGACCGATCGTTTGCGGGAAGCGGTCGAGCGTCTGCGGCAGGGCGTCGCCCTGTTCACCGTCGCCCACTAACCGACGTTCGCCGCCGCCGATCGGCCACTGCGGGCTCGGGAAGCTTGCGAGTGGCGGTGGCCGCGCGGGAAACAGGAGGAACGGGCCATGCTAGGTCTGTTGGTGCAAGCGGCTAGCGCGCGGCTGGCGATCGACGTGCGCGATGTAGCCCAGGTGTTACCGCTAGCCAGCTTGCGCAGCCACTCTCCGGCGCCTCATTCGCTGGCCGGTCTGCTGTTGCTGCGCGGCGGTGTTGTTCCGGTCTTCGATTTAGGCGCGATTCGCGAAGGTCTTCCCACGCCGCAGCTACTTCGCACCCGCTTGATGCTGATTGAAGCCCGTGGCGCCGACGCTTTGCCGCCGTACGCCTTGATTGTGGACCAAGTGATCGACGCGCGGCCGTTCGATGAGGCGATCTTTCGGCCCGACAAACTGTTGCTCGACGATCAGGGCCCAATCCACGTGCTGGATCCCAACAGCGTCTTGCCGTTCGACGCGCAGGAGTGGCTGCGGGCGTTCGCGACCGCGGAGGTTGACGGGTGACGAAGGACCGGCTCGAGCAGCTATTGCGGGACCGCATTGGCTTGGCCGCCGACTCGATCGGTCGGTTGGCGTTGCAGCACGCCGTCGATTCGCGGCGGGCGGCGATCGGCGCGGCCGACTATGCCAGCTACGTGGAAATCGCGGCCGCCAGTCTCGCGGAATGGGATGAATTGGTCGAGTTGCTTGTGGTGCCCGAAACGTGGTTTTTCCGGGGTTCGGCCACGTATGAATTCTTGGGAAACTACGCTCGCGACGCGCGGCATCGTTGGAAGCCCGGCGCGCCGCTGCGGGTTTTGAGCGCTCCGTGCAGCACGGGCGAAGAACCGTACTCGATCGTCATGACGCTGCTGGCCGCGGGCTGGCCCCTCGAATCGTTCCAAGTGGAAGGAATCGATCTCAGCCGCCGAGCTTTGTCCGCAGCCGCCACCGCCGCCTATTCGGGCCGCGCTTTCCGGGAAACCACGCCGCTCGCCAGCACCTGCCGGGCCCGACATTTCCGACCGGATGGCTCGGCGGAATGGCTGGACCCGCGAATACGCGACGCCGTTCGCTGCCGCCAGGCCAACTTGACGAATCCGATTTTTCTTCCCGACGCCGCGCCGTTCGACGTCGTGTTCTGCCGCAATGTCTTGATTTACTTGCACGAGGAAGCGCGACAACGCGTGCGCGACAATTTGCATCGCGTTCTGCGTCCCGGCGGCCTGCTCTTCCTCGGCCACGCCGATCCACTTGGCCGCGAAGAAACCCGTTTCGAATCGCTTGCTCCCGCCGCCGCCTTCGTGTTTCGGCGCCGCGAATCGTCCGCCATGTCCCCCGCGCCCGGACCGTCCTCGCCGGCGAACTTCCCAACCGCGAAGTCGAGTGCTCCGCCTCCCCCTCATCTCGCTCGCCCCAACCCACGTTCTGAACCGAATTTCAACGATCAATTGGCCGCTCTGCTCAAGGGAGGCTCGGTCGATCCTCCAGCGACAGTTCGTCCGGCGTCGCCTCGGACGGTGGCGGCTACTCCAACCACGGCGGTCCCCGATCCTAAGCGGTCGTCTTTGGGCAATGCGGCTCTCACGGAGAATATGGGAGCCGGAGCAGACTGGCTTATCGAGGCGAAGCGAGCCGCCGATCGAGGCGACATGAAAGCGGCTGAGTCGCATTGTCGGGAACAGTTGAAGCGGAGTTCCCCTTCGGCCGCCGTCTATTGTCTTCTGGGCATTGTTTTGCAGGCCACAGGAAGGCTTGATGAAGCGCGG
>JBJTOW010000925.1:0-2806 GCA_046074805.1 Planctomycetota bacterium
CGTATTGTGCCGCTCGCGATTTTTTTGTCAAGCAATCTACAAAGTGGTTTTTCCACTCGAAATTCCTGGCGCGACACTGAGGTCGCGCCGCTCCAACAGTCATGAACGAGGCGTAGAGAAGAAGGCTTCGCTCGAAGCAGGTCGCGTCACAGAAAAACTTCGAGTACCGAATCTCTGACGCTCGGAACGTAAAGCTAGGCAGATCACGTTCAATACATGGAACTATCCGCGCGACAAAAGTCAGCGCCGCAGGCAAAACACCCAAAAGCAAAGCGGATGTCGCCGCTCGACCAGGTGTGCTCGAATCGAATCGCCCGAGCCTGACTGCCCGGGCCTGGCCGCCCGAGCCTAACCGCCAACACACGGTCCTTCGACGCTATCCCATCACCTCGGAAATCGGCGTGGTATCGGTGACGAGCAAGCTCGGCCGACCCTCCGGCGTGTGGAATATCTTGCCTGGGTCGATCCCCAGCTTGCGATAGATCGTCGACACGAAGTTTTCCGGGGACAGCACTCGATCACTGGCAGAATATCCATTGCGATCGGTTGCGCCGACGATGACTCCACCCGGCGTGCCGCCGCCCGCCATGAACACGGACATCGCATTGGCCCAGTGATCCCGCCCAGGGCTTGTTTGCCCGGGCAACGTGGAGATTTTTGGCGTGCGTCCGAACTCGCCCAGCATCACAACCAGGGTGTCTTGCAACATGCCCCGGTCCTGCAAATCGTTGACGAGCGCCGCGACGGCTCGATCGATCACGTCCATCTGCTTCGGCAAGTTCGTGAACACGCCCGAATGATGGTCCCAGCCACCGTCGTTCAACGTGATAAACGGAACTCCCGCTTCGACCAAACGCCGCGCGAGCAGCGTTCGCTGGCCGAACGGATTGCGTCCGTATGCGTCCCGCACCTTGTCGGATTCAGCCGACAAATCGAATCCCTTTTGGGCCTCAGGCGACGTTACCAAGCTGAATCCTTGGTGGTAGTAGCTGTCGACGGCCGTTACGGGATCCGCCGCGGCGCTCTCCTGATAGCGTTTCAAGCGATCCACCGTCTTCCGAAGATCGGCCCGTTGCATGAACCGCATCGACTCCAACCCCAGCGGCGGCGACAGGTCGCGTACACGGAAGTTCGCATTGTTCGGGTTGTCTTCCACAACGAACGGCGCGTACTTTCCGCCGAGATAATTCGGCCCACCGGAGCGAGTCATGCTGGGAATCGAGAAGTAACCCGGCAGATTGTTGTCGCGAGGCAATTCATGGGCCGCCACCGAACCCAGGCTGGGATGGAAGCTCACAAACGCTCCGCATCCGACCGGAATCCGCGGTGGACGTCCCGTCATCATGTAGTGGTTGCCCGCGCCATGGTTGCCCTGTTCGTGCCGGATCGAACGGATGACAGCGAACTTGTCCGAACAGGCGGCGAGTTGGGGAACTGTCTCGCAGAAAATCGTTCCCGGGATTTTTGTTTGAATCGTAGCGAGCTCGCCGCGAATCTCCGCCGGAGCGTCCGGTTTGGGATCGAACGTTTCAAAGTGCGAAGGACCGCCATCCAGCCAGATCAAAATGCAGCTCTTCGCCGTAGCCCGTCGACCGGACGGCGCCACAAGCGGCACGGCCGGAGCGGCAGCGGCTTGCGAACGGAGGAGATTGACAAAGCCACCTCCCAAGAACGCCCCCAGCCCAAGCTTCAAACAGCTTCGACGATCCCAGCCTTCGCAGTTGCGGTAGCGTTCCATGGCGAACCTCGCGAATCCTAGCGGTGAGTTATCGGGCGGGTAAATCTGGCGGGTCCGGCCAGCGACTTAGGGCAAGCCATCGACCGGTGGCGTCACGAACTGTTGAAGCGAACCTGCACGACCGCAATCGAAACGTCGCACCGTCCAAACAAATCGCAACGTTTCAAATATACCCAACCTCCCATCGGTGCTCAACAATGGATTGTCGGAGCTCTCGTTGCCTTTCGCTATCGTCGTTCAGAACGGGCGAGGCGACGGACTGGAAGTCCGTCGTACCAGAGGAAAGCGACCCGTTCGCTCGGGCGATCCGTGCTTTCCGGGAAAAACAACGCACCGTCCCAATTGTTTTTTACGGCTCGACGGTCTCGGGACGGAGCTCGCCGCCCTCCGTCGCCCGCCAATAGCGATTGACGGCGATCGCCTCGCCCGGCCAGGTTTGCGTCTCGCCCCACGGCCAACGGACGGTGATCGATTCGATCTTTTCAGCCGGTCCGAGGCCGAACAGTTGCCGCGGGTCGCACGACGAAAGATAGCTGCCGCCGCTTTTCGCGAACCGGGTGATCGTTTGACCGTTCACGGTCACTCGAATCGTGGCTCCAGCCATCGGCCGATTTTCCCGTCGTTCCAAGCACAAGCCGATCCAGCGGGAGGGTCGCGGTTGTTGGAAGGCAACGTTTCGCAGCAACGACAATGGCCGATTGCAGCGACTAGCCGCCAGATCCACCCAGCCATCGTTGTCGAAATCAGCGGTCGCCAGTCCCCGGCCCAAAGCGGCTTCCGCGAAAAATGGGCCGCCTCGTTCGCTCGCCAAGCGGAAGACGCGGCGCGGACCGCGGGCTTGGTTGTGGAACAGCAGAGGCCGCTGGGAAAAAGGAGAGCCAACCGGATAACGCAAAACATGGCCATTCAGGATCGCCAGGTCGAGCCAGCAGTCGTTATCGAAATCCGCGAGCGTCGTCCCGAAGCCGACAAACTCTTGGCCGACCGCTCCCAACCCAGCGGCCTGCGACTGGTACACGAATTGGCGATGGCCGACATTGGCGTACAGCGCGGTCAATTCGCTTTGGT
>JBJTOW010000926.1:0-9982 GCA_046074805.1 Planctomycetota bacterium
GATCGTAGAAACGAAGTGCGATCACGAGGACAATCGCGGCAATCGATTTGCCAACCAGTGCGACTCCCGAGCGGGTGAAGCGGCGACTGCCTGTCCGCGCGATCAGTCGGTCGTTCAACTGGCCGCCCACGATTCCCGCCAGGGCGCCGCCGAGCAGCGGCAACGCCGAATAAAACCCCATCTCTTTGAATTCCAGTCCATGCGTTTGCCGGAGAAATAGCGGCAGCCAGCTGGCGTAAATGTTGTCGGCGAAAGTGCTCAAGATGGTCTGCACGCCGAGCGCGAACACGTTTGCCAAAGAACGCCACGACAGCCGGCGCCACCAAGAGCGGACTACGGCCAGTCGAGAACCCGAGTCGGCCGCAGTCGCGGCCGCCAGCGAGCGTTCCGCAGCCGGAGGAAGCGTCTTGGCGCCCGCGCGCGAAACGCTGCCGGGGCCGCCGATATGGCCGGGGCCGGGTTCGCCGCCTTCGATGATCGCGAGTTCCTCGGCATTGACGCGTGGATGGCGGCGGGGCGAATCGCGGAACAGGGCGGCGAAGACGGCGGCGTGTGCGAAGCCAATCGCCGCCAGGATGCCGACCGATGTCCGCCAGGACAGTCCGAGCCATCCGAGGAGCAGCGAGCTGAAAACGAGCGACGAACTGAGCGCGCCCAGCCGCCCGGCGAGCACGCCGACCAAGCCTTGCAGCGTGGTGCGGATCCGCGGCGGGTACCACACCCGCGCGACCCGCGATAGGCAGGCGTAAACCGCGGATTGGCCGGTGCCGATTGTCGCCTGAGCCAGCCAGATCCAGCCGCTCGAAGGGGCGACGGCCAACAGCGCCAAGCCCGCGCACCAAAGCACAGTGAGTCCGCTCAGCACGCAGTGAACACCCGCCAAGTCGGCGGCAACGCCGAGCGGAAATTGAAAAAACGTGTACGACAACGAGAAAGCGCTGTCCAACCGCCCCAGTTCCGTGTTCGTCAGCTTCCACTCTTCGGCGAGCGTTGGCTTCACGAATCCGAATACATACCGATGCCAATACAGAATGCCCGAGGTCGCGAAGGCCAGGCCGAAGACTCGCCAGCGAACTCGACTTGCCGGCTGCGAACCGTCGGTCGGCGCGCGAGGCGAATCGATCGCAGCGGGCGGTGGCGGCGCGTTCGTCATGGACGATCTTTCGCGTTGGGCCGCTTGGTCGTTCGCGCGGCAAGCGTTACGACGGACGATGTTGTCCATCGTACCCCGAAAGCGAAGCGCGGAATCTCCTGCGAGGCGAGTCCGAGCCAGAACCGGGTAGCTGCCAAACTAGCACTCAAGCCGGTACTTCTGAAGCTTGTCGCGGTCGATGTCGATGCCCAGGCCGGGTTTGGTCGGGACGGCGATCGTGCCGCGTTCGATCACGAACGGTTCGGCGAGCACATCGTCGGCCAGTCCGTAGTAGGTCGAATCATTGGGCAGCGAGTAAGCGGGACAAGCGGCGGCGACGTGCAGCATGGCGGCCGTTTTGGGGCCCAGATCGTGGCCGCAGTGCATGATGCACGGCAGTCCGGCCGCCGCGCACAAGTGGCCGATTTCCACGCAGGGACCGATTCCGCCCGCGATATGCGTGTCGGGCAGAATGTGGGACGCCGCGTCCGCTCGCAGGATCGCCAACACGCTGGCCGGATCGACCACGCTTTCATTGAGCGCGATCGGCACCCGTGTCTGGCGTCGCAGCCAAGCGGCGTCCGCGAGCGGCTCGGCGGGAATTGGCTGCTCGAGATATTCCAAATCGTACTGTTCCAGTTCCCGGCACAGCTCGGCCGCCTGGCGGGGCGAGTAGGCCCGGTTGGGATCGATTCGCAGCCGCAAGCGGTCGCCGACGGCGTCACGCACGCCGCGGACCATTTCCAAATCCTCCCGCATGTCGGCGCCCGCTTTGGTCTTGAGCGTGGTGAAGCCTTGTTCGACGTACCATTGCGCCATCTCGCCAGCTCGCTCGTAGGATTGAATGCCCATGCAAGCCGCCAACGCGACTCGCGGTCGCATCACGCCGCCCAGCAGTTCGGCGACCGACCGGCCGAACGCCTTTCCACGCAGGTCCCAGAGCGCCAGTTCGACGCCCGATTTCAGCCGCGTTTCCAACCGGCAGTCGCGCTGAAACGCCGCCAGGTTGAGTGCGTCGCGTCCGAGTAAGAAATCGCGGGCCGCCGCCGTGGCGCGCCGGCCGCTCAAATTCGGCAGGAAGTTGACGTTGTACTCGCCCCACCCAGTCAAGCCGTCCTCCACCGTGATGCCGACGATCCCGCTTTGCGTCGTCGAACTGCTCCGCAAATGCGAACGGTACGGCGCCAGCGGAGATGTCTGCGGCACCTCGACGATTGTCACCGACACATCCACGACGCGCATGGCGAAGGCCCTGGGAAGAAGAGTTTGCGCGAACGCCGAGCGCGGAAAGCGAAGGCTCGCGAAGCATGGGAGGAAGCGGCAAACGGGTTACGCGAACAGACCGTCAATGACTTGGCCGTTCGCGATCGGGGTCGGACGCGGCAAGCGCGGGAAGTATGTGCGATGCGCGTCGATGCCGAGCGCATGGTAAATCGAGGCCGCGACATCTTCCGGGGTCCAAGGCCGAGTCGCCGGGGCCGACCCGATCCGGTCGGTCGCGCCGATCACCACGCCGCGACGCACTCCGGCACCCGCCATCAACAATGAACCAGCGTTCGGATAATGATCGCGGCCGGCGTCTTTGTTGATGCGCGGAGTCCGTCCGAATTCGCCCATGACCACGACCAGCGTCGTGTCGAGCAGGCCGCGTTGTTCGAGGTCGTCGAGCAGCGTCGAGAGCGACATGTCGAGCTGCGGAAGGTTGCCCGGCCCGTCGTACTTATGCCACGGATAGCCCTTGGGCGTGTTGGATGGCTCATGGGCGAACGACATCATCGAGTCGAACAGCAAGTGGTGGTTGTCCCACGTGCCGTCGGTTGTGCCGTTGCCGAACAGTCCGCCCTGCACGGCGTGATTGATCGTGACGAACCTGGCGCCCGCTTCGATCATGCGGCGAGCTAGCAGCACGCGTTGTCCATAAATGTTGAGGCCGTAGCGTTCGCGCAACGCGAGCGGCTCTTCTTCCAGGTTTGTCGCTCGTTCCATTCGGCCGCTGGTGAGGAGCGCGATCGCTTCGGCGGCGAATTTGTCGTGGGCTTCCAGCGAACGTCCGTCGAGTTCGGCGAGCCTTCCCAGGTTTTCGATCTGCCGCAGCATCGATTGGCGGTCTTCAAACCGAACGGGCTCGAGAAGCCGCTTGCCGTTGGCTTTCGAGTCGGACGCGGACGGGTCGCCTTTAATGTTGTAAGCGTCGTAGGCCGGGCCGAGGTAACCGGGCGTCTGCGTGTAACGGGCGGCGACGGGAAGTCCGATATGTGGCGGCACACCCGGCTCGCGGCCGCCTTGGATCGCGGCGACCAAGCTGCCGAAATTTGGAAAGAACTGGCCGCCACGCGGCGACGGAAAACCGCTCGTCACGTGCTGCGACCCCGTGTCATGCGAGCCGTCTTTGCCCTGCCATGACCGAATCACCGCCACCTTGTCCATGCGACGGGCCATCAGCGGCATTTTTTCGCAGATGAACGTGCCCGGCACGTTGGTGGCGATCGGATCCCAGAGTCCCCGCACTTCGACAGGCGCGTCCGGCTTCGGGTCGAACGTCTCGTAATGACTGGCTCCGCCCGCAAGGAACAGAAAAATGCAGGAGAGCCCACGCTTGGCGGGCACCGAGGCGGCTGGCGACTTGTCGGCCGTCGGCGACTTGTCGGCCGCAAGGCTCGATTCGGTGGCGAGGATGCTGGGGAGGCTGAGTCCGCACAGCCCGACACCGATCTGCAAAGCTTCGCGTCGTCCGAGCCGCAGGCCGGCTTGGTGGCGCGCGGGCGGGTGCGGAGCCTGGGCGCGGGAACGCGGTGTGCGGGCCATCGGTGCCTCCTGCGAGGGCGGGCGTTCGGGGGAAAGAATTCATCGTCGCTTATACATGTCCCCCAAGTTCAAGTCAATTCAGCGGTTCGTGGCGTTCGGACCGCTTGCAACGGAGCGGCGCGGACCGCACACTGTGGGCGTTATTCGCGACGCTCCGGGCGGCTTGCGTTGCGAATTCGGGCGTTGGCGATCGCGCCGGCGTGGAGCGGATCGTTCGGTTCAGCCACCAGTCTCAAGAAAGGTTCATGGTTATGCAGCGTTCCACCTCTAATCGTCGCGACTTCCTCGCGACGTCGGCCGCCTTGGCCGCAACAGGTTCGATGGTGCCGTACTTCGCGTCGACACAGCCGGCCTTCGCCAATCAAGCGAAGAACGACCGGCCGGTGATCGGTTGCATCGGCACCGGCAGCATGGGCACGGGCGATGCGCATCAGCACTCCGGTTTCGGCGACATCGTCGCGGTGTGCGATGTCGACGCGAACCACGCCGAGCGGGCTCGGCAAGATCCGCGAATCGGCAAGGGCAAGGCCGATGCCTACGGCGACTACCGGAAGGTGCTTGAGCGGAAAGACATCGACGTTGTCAGCGTGGTCACGCCGGACCACTGGCACGTGAAGATCGCCATCGAGGCGTTGCAGGCGGGTAAACACGTCTTCTGCCAAAAGCCGCTGACGCTGACGCTCGAAGAAAATCAACTCGTCCGCAACGCGTGCAAGAAGTATCCCGATCGGATCTTCTTCATCGGCACGCAGCAGCGTAGCGACCGCGATCGCTTCCTGCGGGCGGTGAACATGGTGCAAAAAGGCCTGCTCGGCGATATCAAGAAAATCACCGTCGGCATCAACGGCGGCGACGTGGGCGGCGGATTCAAGAAGTCCGACCCGCCGGCCAATTTGAACTGGGACATGTGGCTCGGACAGGCCCCCAAGGTCGACTACATCAAGGAACGCTGCCACTACCAGTTCCGCTGGTGGTACGAATACTCGGGCGGCAAGTTCACCGACTGGGGCGCTCACCATGTCGACATCGCCACTTGGGCGATCAATGCCGACAAGGATGGCGAAGGTCCGACCACGATCGACGGCACGGACGCCAAGCATCCGGTGCCGTTTAAGGACGGCTACCCGACGGTCGACAACGCGTACAACTCGGCGCATGACTACGCCGTGAAGTGCGTGTATCCGTCCGGCGTGGAAATGATCGTCACCAGCCGCGGCGACAACGGGATTCTGTTCGAAGGCGCGAAGGGCCGGTTGTTCGTGAATCGCGGCAAGATCACCGGCACGCCGATCGACGAACAGTGGGACAAGGACATGTTCACGGCAGACGATCTCGTGCGGCTCTATAAGGGCAAGCCGTTCGAAGGCCACAAGCAGAATTTCTTCCGCTGCATCAAGGAAGGCGGCCAGCCTGTTTCGGACGTGTTCACGCACGTTCAAGCGATGGGCACCTGCCATCTAGCGGCGATCGCCGCGCGGCTGAACCGCGTCATCAAGTGGGATCCGAAGACGGAAAAGATTGTCGGCGACGAGCAGGCCGCCGCTTTCGTCGCTCGCAAGCCGCGTGAAGGCTTCGAGATTCCCCGGGTGTAACGGCGAACGGCCAGCGGGCTGGCCGTCAGCAGGCGATTGGCCAGCAAGCGATTGGCCAGCATCAGGCGTGGGCTCGCCCGTTTTGCTTCCATGACGGCCCGCGGCGGAATCACGATTCTGCCGCGGGCCGCGTTCTTTACCGGTGCTCGACTGCGAGAGGTACCCGCGCAATGGCACGTCCGCTTCCTACCCGCTTCGCGAGCCAACTACTTGCTGCGATGCTACTCTGGGCGTCGCGATCGGTTTCGCTATCCGCGCTGCTGCCCGCGTTTCTTCCGCGTGCTCCCGCGCCGTCGTTGCTGGTTACTCTGCTGCTTCTGCTCGTTTCGTCGAACCGAGCCGCCGCGCAGCCGTCGGCGGCGGGTGCTGCAGCTCTAGCAGGGCCGGCCGCTGTCGCTAAATCCAAGACACTCACGCGACTGCCGTTCAACCATCCGGGGCTGGCGGTCGATTTAGGTGTCGGGCTTTGGGCGTGGCCCATTCCTGGCGATGCCGACGGCGACGGCGATTACGACTTGATCGTTTCCTGCCCGGACAAGCCGTCGAACGGCGTGTGGTTTTTCGAAAACGCCACGGGGGATACTCGCAGCGTCAAGTTCCCGGTTTTCAAGCCGGCGCGGCGACTGAGCGGCACGGTGCATTACGTCATGCCGAGTTACGTCGCTGGCGTGACGCGGGTCCTGTCGCCCGGATGGGAATACTCTGGATTCCTGACGCGGGGAACCGCCGAGCGGACCGCGATTCCCAGTCCGCTCGATTTCCATACCCTGGTGGGCCGGCAAACCAAAGGCCCGAAGATCCGTCATCGGCAGTGGCGGTTGGCCGATTACGACGGCGATGGGCTGACGGATCTGGTGTTCGGTATTGAGGATTGGAGCGAATACGGTTGGGACGACGCCTGGGATGCGAGCGGCCGGTGGACTGCGGGTCCGCTACACGGGTTCGTGTACTGGGCGCGGAACACGGGAACGGCGGAAACCGCCCGCTACGCCACCCCAGTCAAGGTGCTGGCGGACGGCCGCCCCATCGACGTCTTCGGTTGTCCTTCTCCCAATTTTGAAGACTTCGATGGCGACGGTGATCTGGACTTGCTGTGTGGCGAGTTCCTCGACGGCTTCACCTATTTTGAAAATCTGGGAACGCGACGGGAACCACGGTATGCGGCCGGCCAGCGGCTGCGAACGACCGACGGCCAAGCGCTGACGATGGACTTGCAGATGATCGTGCCGATCGCGTTCGACTGGGATCGCGATGGCGATTTCGACTTGGTGGTCGGCGATGAAGATGGGCGCGTCGCGCTTGTCGAAGCCACTTCTGTCGCGCCACGTTCATCGCCGGCAAGCGAATCGGCAACGCGTTCTTCGCCACCGCGATTCCTGCCGCCGCGGTACTTCCAACAAGAGGCCGACACGCTGAAGTGCGGGGCGTTGGCCACGCCGTTCGGGCACGACTGGGATGGCGACGGCGACATCGACATCGTGTCGGGCAACACGGCGGGTTACTTCGAGTGGTTCGAAAACTTGAGCGGACCGAAAGTGGCGGCGCCGCGTTGGGCTGCTCCGCGGCGGCTGGGAACGCGCGACAGCGGCGAGCGGGCGTTTCGCGTGCAAGCCGGTCCCAACGGCAGCATTCAAGGGCCCGCCGAAGCGAAGTGGGGCTACACGACCTTTACGATCGCCGACTGGGACGCCGATGGCCTCCCCGACATCGTCTTCAACTCGATCTGGGGACGCGTGCAATGGCTCCGCAACGTCGGCACGCGTCGTCAACCGCTCTTAGACGCGCCGCGGCCTGTGAAATTCGAATTCGAATTCGAATCGACGGATGCCGGGGAAGCGAAGCCTGTGGAGCGCGCTGTTGCCATTGCCCGCAAGCCGGCCTGGACTTGGTGGGAGCCGACGCCCGGCGAGCTCGTGACGCAGTGGCGGACGACGCCCGTCGCTTTTGACTGCGACGGCGACGGACTGATCGATCTGATGATGCTCGACAGCGAAGGTTTTCTGAGCTGGCACAAACGCGAGCGGCGCGGGGACCGGTTGGCGCTGGGGCCGCCGCGCCGCGACTTTTTGGACGCCGATGGCCAGCCGCTCCGCCTGAATTCGCGGACAGCCGGGGCGAGCGGCCGCCGCAAGTTGGCGGTCACCGATTGGGATGGCGACGGCCAGTGGGATTTGCTCGTGAATTCGACGAACGCCGATCTTTGGCGAGGCTTTGGAAGAAAGGACGGTCAGTGGCGTTTAAAGCGGATGGGTTCGCTGGCCGAGCAGAACATCGAGGGTCACGACGTCAGTCCGGCGACGGTCGACTTCGATGGCGACGGAGTGCCCGACTTCCTGGGCGGTGCGGAAGACGGCCGGTTCTATTTTCTGGCCAACCCGCGGAGCCAACCGCCCGGCGAGCCGCGATGATGCCGGCAATAGAGCTGGTCTGTTAGTGCTATCTGTCAGTGCTAATCATCTGATCGCTCTAGTTGGTGCTGAAACCAACCGGGGCGGCTGGTTCACCAAGTGGGTTGCGGAGAAACTTGATGTAGCAGTCGCGGCACAGATCAAACTGCCGCAAGATTGGCAACCCAAGTGCCGCGTCGCCGCCCGCCGCCTCGGCCGCCTCTTCGATCAACTCCTGCAACTCATCCAAGTAATCCCGATCCTCGGCCGCCTCGTGCAAGTTGTGCGGTTCTAGGGCCGCCTGAGCGTCGATTCGCACGGAAAACCGCGGCTCTTGGTGGGTGTCGAGCCGTCTTTTGCAGCGATCGCATGAGTAATGGATCATCGCGTCACTCCTTTCCGGTCATCGTAATGCGCGATACCGTAGCCCGCAATTCGGGAAACAACTACGATACTCGTCGCTTCCCAAACCTCTCTTTTCCAGGCAAGGAACTGGTCGATGACGCGATCTCTTCTGCACGGTTCGAAGTGGATGTTCGCCGGTGGCTTGGCCGTGGGGCTGCTCGTAGGAGTCGGGCTGATGGTCGGCGCGTTGAGCGCCCGCTGGTTCGACTCGAACCGCGCCTCATCCCCATTCTCGGAGATGAAGTTGCACGCCATGGCGACGAACTCGGGCGATACGTTCTCCATGTGTACCGGTCCGGTAGCCGATGGCATGGAAGGCGTGTTCTTCCTCGACTTCCTCACGGGCGACCTGCAATGCATGGTGCCCAATGCTCGGACTGGCCGAGTGGGTGGCGCGTACAAGTACAACGTTATGGCCGATTTGAACATCGAGGCGGGCGCCGACAAGAAGCCGCAATTCCTGATGGTGACCGGTACGGCCTCGTTCCGAACCACCGGCGGCGACCCACGCCCGGCGGATTGCATCCTGTACGTCGCCGATGCCACCAGTGGCAACTGGGTCGCCTACAGCTTGCCTTGGAGCCGCGCGTTGGCCGCTACCGGCGCTCCCCAGGGCGGAACGCTGCTAAAGATTGGCACCGGTAAGGCGCGTGAACTCGCCCTCAGAAACGAATAGTCGACGGTTGTTCCCAGGTTGGTTGACGCGATGCGAATCCTGTTCAATGGCGCGCCCAGGGAGTTGCCTGATGGCGCGACGGTCGCGGATCTGGTCCGCTCAGCCGTCGCCAACGCGCGCTATGTCGCCGTCGAACGCAACGGCGAAGTCGTTCCACGCGAGCGTCACGCCACCACATCCGTTCACGAGGGCGATCAGATCGAAGTTGTCACGCTTGTCGGCGGTGGCTAGTCCGCTGCCGATTTTACACCTGCCGTTTCATGCCTTGTCGCAGCTCTCGCCCTTCCCGGAGTTCCCCGGAACGCCCCATGACTAAGGTCGACCACGACGCTCCGCTGCAAATCGGCGCCCATTCGCTCCGTAGCCGATTGATTGTCGGCACGGGCCGATATGAATCGCTGGAGATCATGCGCGATTCGTTAGACCTCTCCGGAGCCGACTGCGTCACGGTCGCCGTCCGCCGCGAACGCCTCTACGATGGGGCCGGAAAAAATCTGCTCGACTTCCTCGATCTGGCACGTTACACGCTCTTACCCAATACGGCCGGTTGCTACACGGCGGTCGACGCCGTGCGGTGTGCCCGGCTCGGCCGGGAAATCCTCCGCGATCTCGATAACCGCGGCGCCGATTGGGTGAAACTGGAAGTGCTCGGCGACAGCAAGTCGCTCCTTCCAGACCCCGTCGCAACGCTCGAAGCAACCGAAAAACTGGTTGCCGACGGCTTCCAGGTGCTTTGCTACACCAGTGACGATCCGGTCATCGCGAAACGTTTAAAGGCGGCCGGTGCCGCCGCTGTCATGCCCGCCGGCAGCCCCATCGGTTCTGGCCAAGGCGTGCTAAACCCAAACAACATCCGCATCATCCTCGAATACCTCAAAGACGGCGATCCGCTCTACCCGGTGATCATCGACGCTGGCGTTGGAACTGCCAGCGACGTGGCGTTCGCGATGGAACTAGGCGTCGACGGCGTGCTGCTTAACACGGC
>JBJTOW010000927.1:0-8126 GCA_046074805.1 Planctomycetota bacterium
GCCGTGGCCACGCTGCGGGGGAGCGCAGGGGAGCCGTGACCACGGCGGCTTCGAGGGTAAACTGGGTTAAAGATCAAACGGAAGCAGATGGCGTGCCAAACCTCGCATGGGCCCACGCCCAGCCGCCAGGGACAGTACATAAGTGATTGAATTTTAAGGCTTTAAGAAATCGCGATGGCACGCGCGCGGAAGGTGGCCGTCGTCGCGGAAATGCACCTTGTTGTTGTCATCCGTCGCCGGAATCGCTCTAGCCGAAATTCGCAAGCCTTGCTATCAGCACGGTTTATGAGGTCCATTCCTCCGTATCGACCCATTCCACCACGCTGTTGCCGATTCGCCACACGCCGCCGCCGTGCCTGGCGAACGAACGCGTGGATGGCCGCTTTTGCGCTCGTCGGATTACTAACGTTAGGGTCCGCGGTGTCGGCGGATACGCTCGAAGACTTTGAGGGCCCCGATACGAGCTGGAGCCTCGCCGAGTCGGATTGCCAGGCGGAGATCGTCGGTCATCAGCGCCGCCTGCAAGGCGCGCGTACCGGGCAGGGCTGTGAGTTTCTCTTGATCCGGCATGGCCAAGGCAGTGCGGTTCATATTACGCACCCCATTGACCCTTCGCCCATTATCGCCGAATGGTCGCCTACCGTCTGGGTGAAGTCCGACTCGCCTGGCATTCAGCTGATGGCGCGGGTTGTCTTGCCGCGAACACGCGACCCGCAGACGGGTCGACCATTGACCACGCTGTTGCACGGCGATTCCTACCGACAACGCTCGCTCTGGCAAATGCTTACGATCGACCAACCGACCTTGCGGCTGGAACGGCAAGTACGCACGCTCCGATCGCAATGGGGCCCCAACCTGGATGCCCGCCAAGCGTACGTCGACCTGTTGGTTCTGAATGTTTACTCGGGAGGCGGTGTCGCTCGCATCGTGATCGACGATTTGGAAGTCCGCGGACATGTCGACCTGCCGGTTATTGGCGAACCGCGTAGTTGGCCCACTGTTCCCTTCGCGACCGACAACTCCGGCACTGCTCGCCAACCCTCCTCCTCCTCCGGTGAGATCGCGCAGGCCACCTATCAAGTTCCGTTAACGAACGGGGCTTTCCAAACTCCGAATGTCTCGCACACAGGTCGGCTGTTGAGTTCAACAGCGGGTTCCGTGACAGGCTCGGCAGTTGGTTCCGCTGCTGGTTTTCCTGGAGGGCCACCGTCGAGTCCGACGGCGCCCGAAGTCCGCATGCAAGGCGGTTTGCTGACGGTTCGCGAACGTCCGTTATTGCCGCGGGCCGCTCTATGGCGTGGCGAACCGTTCGACTGGCTTTCGGACCTTGGTTTCAACACGTTAGTACTGTCTGATTTTCCCGCTCCCGAACAGATAGTCGAGGCGCGGCGTTTGGGGCTGTGGCTGGTCGCTCCGCCGCCGTCCCTGCCCACGTCGTCCACGTCCAGTGTTTGGACTGGCGACTTGTCCGCGTTCCCGCCTTGCGATCGCATCTTGGCGTGGAATCTGGGGGCGGATTTGCCGGAATCGCGTGAACGCGCGCAGCGGCGCGTGGCGGACGCCAGGCGGTTGCCCAGCGAGTTGCGGCGGCCGCTCTGGGGATGTGCGAATCAAGGGTTGTCAACTTGGAGCCGCATGGCCGACTTGCTGGCGACCAACGCTTGGCGCGCTTCCGTTTCCACCGAGACAACCAACCCATCGCCGGTGCCGATCGACTCGACGGCGTACGGTCTCGCGCCGCTGAACATCGCCCGGGTCGAGATCGCGCCGATCAGCCTCGACACGGTGTCTCCCGGTCGCGCGATGTGGGCGGATCTTCATTTACCGGCACTGCATGCCGTGTCCAACATCGGCGGCGTTGGCGAGGATCGTTCGCCCGCCAAGCCTCGCTATGAAGATCGGACATTGACCGAAATCCGCGGCACGCTGTACCGCGCGGTTTCCGATGGCGTTCGCGGCGTGTTGTTTCGCGCGCCCGATACGCTGGAACCGGGCCGGCCGGAACTGCGCCCGCTGCTCTCGACGCTGCGCACGCTCAACGCGGAACTCGCATTGCTCGAGCCTTGGTTGGCGGCGAGCAGCGGGATCGACGAAGCGGTGTGCCGCGAGGAGGGGTACCATGTCCGCGTGCTGCACAACGAGCGGGGCCGATTGGCGATTGTGATGGCGCCGTCGCGTCGCGTCGCCGCCGCTGGTTCCACGACGGTCCGCGTCGAGAGCGTCTTCGGCCGATCAACGAAGCCACTGAATCGAGTCGCCGCCAACACGCCATTGTCGTTCATCGATCCGGGCGCGACCAACGGCATGGAGGCGTACTCGATCACGCCCAGCGGTTTGCGTCCCGTTTCGCGCCGACGGGTCGCCGGCGGCGTGGAAGTGACGTTGGAAAATATGCCGTCGTTCGCGCTGGTCGCGCTCACGCAGGAACCGCTCGTGGTGAACTACCTGACGAGGCGTTTAGCGAGCGGCCGTGGATCGCCGACCTTCCAAGAGCGGCTTAGCCGGGACGAACGATAACGCGATTTCCGAGCGTATCGACGACACGAACGGCGGCGCCGCGTTCGATCGGTTCGCCTTCGCTCACCACATCGACCACTTCGTTGCCGAAGCTGGCTTTGCCGCCCGGCATGAGCGGCGTCGCGGCGACGCCCGTCTGGCCGCGGAGGTGGGAACGATCCGCCAACGTCTCGCGGCGGTTCAATTCCGCCAGTGTTTCCGCCATCGGCGGTTGCAGCATGAGTCCGCGCACAAGTGGCGTATGGGGCAGCAACCGCCGTAGCAGAACGGCCCCCGTCACGACGCCCGCCAACGCCGCCACAACGGTCCACAACGATGTCGGCAAGCGGGACAGTTGATAGGCGTTTCGCGGGATGATGAACGTCTGGCTTGCAAGAACTAGCGAGGAGATGACGAGCGCCCCGCCCACCAGTCCGAATTTGCCAAAACCTGGCAGGACGAATATTTCGATCGCCAAGCAGATGACGCCGGCGAGGAACAACAGCACTTCGAGCCACCCCGCGTTGCCATGAAGGAATTGGCTCCAAAAATACAGCATGAAGCATAAGGCCGAGAGCAAGCCCGCGCCGGTCAGCTTTGGCGTGACGAACTCGACGACCAACGCGAACCAAGCGACGAACAGCAGCACCCCCGCGATACGCGGTGAGGCGAGGCTTTCGATGAACCGATGCGCCCAGTTTTGAGCGACCGTCTGCGGTTCGTCGGCGAACGGGTAGAGATCGCGGATCGCGGCGAAATTCTCCGCCGAATGCTGGGCCATGCCGATTTCCCGCGCCCGCCGTCCCGACAGTCCGGCGGCGGTCGGCAGCGGCGCTCCGGGACGCCAGGCTTCCCGATCGTCCCGCATCTGTCGTTCACGCTCGCTCATCCACCGCTGCTGGCCCGATTCGGCGTTTTCGAACGCCAGCAACTCGACCCGCGAATCGACCATCGCGGCACTCCATGACCACGGACGACCACGTGGGCGAGCGATCGCTTCCAGTGGACCGACGATGTTGTTCAGCGCCTCGGGCTCAGGCTGCTCGGCCCCAGGACCGCCGAGCAGCGCCGCGTCGGAAACGACCAATTGATCGCAAGCCAGGGCGATGATCGCCGCGTCCGCCCGCGCCTCGCGGGCCACGTAAGCCACGGTCCGCACATCGTCCGGCAATTCCGAAAGGAATGCGGCGAATCCGAGGCTTTCCACGAGCGAGCCGCCGGGACTCTCGATCACCACGACAATCAGATTTCGATTGCCGGACCGCAGCCGCGACTCGATCGACCGTCGGTTCCAGTTCAGTTGCCGCGCGTTCAGCGGGCCCGACAAGTCGACCCGTAGTGGCCGCCAACCGTCATCCAGCGATGGGTCGTTGGCCAGCGAATCGACGGGGACCCGCAAGGCGGCGGCGAGCGCCACGCGATCGGCCGCTTCATGGCTGGCGAACGCGAACTTGCGACGCATGTCACGGCCAGAGAACCGGCCTCGGTCCCCCGACGGCTTGATGGTCTCGATCTCCAAGACGGCCGACTGGGCCCGCAATTTTTCCAGCTCCGCTTGGTCGACAAACCGCCACCCCTCGGCCGTTCGCACTCGATAAACGGCCAACGAGCGGTCGAGCAGCCCCATCACGGCGGGCACGGGAATCGTCCGCCGACGGCTCGCGATTTCCTCGTAGCCGGCCCGTACCGCCGGATCGATAAACGCTTCCCTCTCGCCCGCGTCGAGCAGCTCGGCATCCAGCCCCACAATCAATTCCTCACAGGCGAGCACAGGCAGGATCGCGTGCCCGGACAGTGAGCCAGGAACATAGGCGATGGTCCGCGCCGTCCGCAGCCGCTCGCTGGTCAAATGCCGAGCAAGCGCGAGGGAACGTTCAAACTGACTGCCCGCCGTGGGCGGCGTTTCCGAAGACGCGGCTGCGCCCGCCGTCGGAGGAACCACACCATCGGGCGGCGGTGGCGGCGACTCCTCTGGCGGAATCGCCAGCGGCTGGTTGGCTGGCGGCGCGTTAGCTGGCGGTGCATTAACGGGTGGGGCGTTAACGGGTGGGGCCTTGGCCGATGGAGTTTTGGCCGGCGGAGTCTTGGCCGGGACCGTGGCAGGGGCCGAGGACCGGGCCAGCGCCGCGGCGGACCGTTGAGACGTATCTGCTCGGAATTCCAACACGACGAGCGGACGCTCGTTGGCCGCTGGAATCCGCGACAAGGCTCGATCCAGTCGCTGAATCACCATGGCGTCCACGTCGCCGGTGATTGGCAGTGGGACGGTCACGAAGATGACGGTGGGCGGCGGCGCGATAGGTTGCGACGCTTGCGGGGACCGTTCCTCGTCGGCTCGCGATAAAGGGCTATTGATTCCGTGGGCGCCGATCAGCAGGGCGACCAGCAACGTCAGTCGCACGGAGATGGGAGGCGTTTGGAATGATCCGAGTGTGCCGCAAAGGTGGGACATCTTCGGTAGCCCGCAGGGGTGACTGATCCAGAGCGTTGAATTCTACGGTTCGAGTAGACTTGGGAAAGCCTCGCCAGGGCGCTGGTTCTTGCTTTTCCACGCGACTTTTATACGCTGGAGCCTCATGAAATCCACGATAGCCGAATACCGCACGTTTTTTCGCGAGTTCCGTGAGACTTTCAAGACGACCGGGGCGATCGCGCCGAGCGGCCGATCGTTGGCGCGGGCCACGGTCCAACCGTTGGTTGATCGCGATTATCCGGCCCGTATCCTCGAAGTGGGCGCGGGCACGGGCGCCGTCACTCGCGAGATCGTCAAGCACATCCGCGAAGGCGATCAGTTGGATGTCGTGGAACTGAACGAGCGATTCGTCGACGTGCTCAAGTACCGTTTCGCTCACGAGCCTTCTTGGAAACGGGTGGCGGATCAATCACGGGTGCTGCACATGGAAGTGCAGAAACTGCATCCGGAAGAGCTCTACGATTTTTTGATTTGCGGCGTGCCGTTCAACAATTTCTCGATCGGTTTGACTCGGGAAATTTTCCGCCACTTCACAAAGCTGTTGAAGCCGGGTGGAACGTTGACATTCTTCGAATACAAGTGGATTCGCCGCTTCAAGGGGATTGTCGCGACCAGCAGCGAACGCAAGCGTCTACAGGGAGTCGGCCAGGTGCTCGACCGGTACTTGAAACGGTACGAGTTCCGGTGCAATACGGCGTGGGTTAATTTCCCGCCCGCGATGGCTCATCACCTGCGATTGGCCGAGTCGTCCCCTGGCCCGTCCAAAGCAAAACCGGCCGCTACCACTCGCGTTAAACGGAAGAAACGCTGACGCGGACTGTTTACGCCGGTTTCTGCCACGTTACTTCCACGCTCACGACCCACTTCTGATTTGCTCCATATCGGTCGTGGGTAGGTCCATCCGAAACGGGCCGTGACTTGCTGGGCGCCGTTCGCTTATCCTTGGACGATCTGATGGCCCAGGTAGGTCATTCGGCGGCAAGCTTGCGTTGCGGGTTGACGAACGCCCAGCACGACGCGGTGATAAACAGAGCGGAAGCCGAACCGACGAAGACCAGATCCCAGCGGTTCATGTCGGCCCACCAGCCGATCACCATGGGAAAGACGCCTGCCGCCAGATTCCCGCACATGTTGGCGAAACCAAGCACGGCGGCCACTTGCCGACCGGCGATGTCTTGGTACACGGCCCAGAGCGATCCCAGGCCGAAATCGATCAGCAATCCGACCATCGCGAAGATCGCGACGAGCGCGTACGGGTTGTCGATTTGCAGACACGTTAGATAGCCCAACCCCGCGCCGATGGTCGCGACCAACCCTGGAATCCGACGCCCCCAAACCAACCCCACGCGGTGAACCAGAAAATCGGTCCCCAGGCCGCCCAGCATCCCGCCACACATGCCCGAAAACACGGGAAGAGCAGCCAAGACACCGACCGTGACCAGCGGCATTTGATGGACTTTCTTCAAATACGTCGGCAGGAATGTCACCAGAAAAATCCAGCCAACATTGACGAAGATGCTGATGCCGCAGAGGAGCCACATGGTCGGGCTTAACAACATCGACAGCGCCAGTGGCCTCTCGTAGCGTCGCGATTCCGAGACACCGGCGGAAACATTCGCATACTGCGGCGCCGGCGCGGAACTCCGAGCCTCCGCAGGGGCCTCCTTCGCGCGGCCGCGAATGAGCGCGCGTTCCGCCAGATTGCAACGCTCGTGGACATCCGGGGTCTCGCGGAACTGACGGTAGAACAGCAACGCCCAGACGAACCCTAACCCAGCGTACGCCATAAAGACGTACCGCCACTGGCCCGTCGCTACGCCGAAACTGGTGCCGGCGACACCCATGAGCAACGGTGTCAGAGCGGTGGCCAGCATGCTGCCGGCGCGTCCGCCCGTGGTCGTCGAACTGTTCGCCACACCGCGTCGATGCACCGGAAACCACCGCTTGTTGACGCTCGCGATGCACGGATACGCTCCGGCTTGGGCCAACCCCAACAATCCGCGCCAGATGATCAGCGAACCCAGTCCCCCGATAAATCCGGTCCCGCCCAGCGCTAGCGACCACAGCACCACATACGCGGTCAACGTCACACGGGCTCCAAAACGATCCGACAGCCAGCCGGATGGCACTTGAGCAAGAGCATAGACGTAGAAGAATACGCCCGTCGCCAGCCCAAGGTCGGCGGCGCTCAGTCCCAGTTCCGTGCTGATCGGTGGCATGGCGACCGACAAGGCAAAACGATGTAAATAAAGCAGTACCGACATCGTGACGGCGAACGCCAGCACTTGGTAGCGAATCGCCGTCGGTGGCCCCACGGCCGACAAATCGGCCGCGGCATCCGGCGACAATTCGGCGACCACCGCCGCGTCCTCACCGGCGAATACGGGTGTGATGTAAGGGTTGCCCGAATCCCGCTGACGCCCCGGTTCCTCCGTAAAATCCGAGAATTTGTTGGAAGACATCGATAGGCTCCGCAGGGCAGTGGAGGAGAGGCGTGGCGGGTGAGGGGTAGCGGGTGGCGGGTGATGGGTTTCGGATGACGGATGCTGGGGTTCGGGTGATTTCTTGCGAAAGACTTTCAAACCGTCGAGTTCGGGGAGTTCATGGAATCGACGAACCGCCAGTCCGTCGCGCAACAGACTGCAACTTCCGACTTCCCTCCACCCGCCTTTCAACTCGTTTTCGTCCGCACGTCCAGCGGCCAAGTTTCCACGAATCGTTCGCCTTCGAAGACATGATAGCGGTCGTGTAGAAGCGTGCTCCAGTCTCCATAGCCGGGGATCAGTTCCAGCCGTTCGCCGATCGCTGGACCTGGGGGCGTGAGCACTTCCAGGACTCCGTGTTCGGCGGACAACCATTGAAAGCGAAGGTCGTCGCGGCCTTTGACGGCGGGAAGGTGGAGTTCCGGGTTGAGCGACTTGCGGCCCATGTCGACGACGGCGCGGGTCGCGGTCGGTCGGCTGGTGACCGTCGCCATGAGCGTCAAAGCGAATTCGAGCGGTTCGATATGGCACTTGTGGCGGTAGAACAGATCCATGAGCACGGCGCCGCCGGCTTGGATTTCGGTCAGTTGGCCGGTGGAGGCGCTAATCGGGAACGAGCCTGTGCCGCCAGCGCTGACGATCGGGCACGGCAAACCTTCGGCCGTAAGCAGGTC
>JBJTOW010000928.1:0-3719 GCA_046074805.1 Planctomycetota bacterium
TTGACGAAGTGAAGGAAGAAATCGCCACTTCGTTGGCTCGGCCGCGAGCGGAGGCCGCCCGGTCCAAAGCGTTGGACGAAGCCCGCCGAGAACTCGATGATTTCGCCCGGTGGTATCGCACGTATGAACCGTACGTGGGAACACCGGAGGCAAGCCAGGTCGAGAAACGAACGCTGGATGCCAAGGCGCTGGCCGATCGGATCGGAGTCGCCTACGGCAAAACACCGCTCGTCGATGGCATCGAGGTTCAGGAGCAAGAACTGGGCAAGTCGGCGATGTTTTCGTTCAGCAACGGTTTTTCGCGGATTTCGTTCGCGGAAATCGCCTATCGCGAAAACCTCTTGCTCTACAAAGCCGAACAAATCTTCGGCGACGACCCAGACGTCGAGTTCCTATACTGGAAGACCGAGGAGAAGGCGTCGTACGTGCCGGAACTGGCGGAGGTCCGCGATCAGGTTATCGCGACCCTCAAACGTCAAAAGGCGCTTGCTTTGGCCACCAAATCAGCCGAGGAAAAGGTCAAGGAAGCGTCCGGAAAGGACTCGCTGAAGGCGGCGTTTGGCGATAAAACGCTGGAAACCAACGAGTTCAGCTGGATGACAGCGGGCGCTGTGCCATTTAGCACGGGGGCCCCAACGATCAGTCGTGTCGACAATGTGGACATGGCCGGTGCTGATTTCATGCGAGCCGTTTTCCGACTGAAAGTCGGAGAGACGGGCGTCGCCGTGAATCAACCCAAGACGACGGTTTACGTCGTGCGAATCACCAGCGAAAGTCCCTCGGAAGAAGTGTTGCGTGAGCGATTCTTGCAGACGGGGGCCAATTTTGAGGTCGCTCATTTGGCCCAAACCGAGGGTAGTTCGATCGCGTCCGATTGGATCAAGGAGTTGGAAGGCCAACTCGGGGTCCAGTGGCGCGGTGGCGATAGTTCGGCCGCCGACGGCGAATAGCGTCAGCCGCATTCTCCTCCAAGTTGCTCGACAAAGCCGGCGCTGCGCGTAGGATGCTCGTGGGAAGCGTTGATTGACGCTTTCTCGCGAGCGGAGTTGGCGAACATCGCGCCGCCGCGCTTTTCTTTTCTCTGTCGCCGCTGATCGGCAGCGGACGACGTTCTTTTCGGAGGTGCCTCATGCGCGCACGGGGACGAATTTGGCGAGCGGGGATTCTGGGGACAGGATTGGTTGTACTTCTGACCAGTTCGTTACGGGCTGACCATGGCGGTGGTGGCGGACGCGGTGGCGGTGGTGGGGCGGCACGTGGCGGTGGTGGCCGTATGGCGGGTGGGATGAGTGCTGGAGCGGCCGGCGGAATGTGCCAGTCTGGCGGCGGAACTATGGGCAGTGGTGGCGGCGGTTCCAGCGGTGCGGTCAGCCCTCAGCAGATCGCCTACGCGGTGGCTCAAATGCAGATGCAAGCGCAGATGGCGCAGGCCTATCAGCAGCAAGTGCGGCAGGCACAATTGGCCGAGTATCAGCGGCAAGAGGAACGCAAACGCAAGCGGATCCAAGTGGTGCAGCAACAGCGAGCGCAGACCGAGGCGCAGCGGGAACGGTCGCGATCGATGCAGCGCGAGTTTATGGAGGAGCAACGCGTCAAATTGGCCGCTGCTCAAGCCGCCGCCGGTTCCACTCCCAGCGTTGATTAGTGCCCTGCCCCGCATGTGTGGTCATTGAAAACCCACATAGTTGGACAACGCACCAGCCGACTATGAAGCCTGAGCGTGGTAGGAGCAGCGCGGTTCGAAAATCGATCCGCGCTGCTCGCTATCCCCTTGCCATCGTTGACTTCGCGCACCCCGTCCGGCATAGTTGTCTCGCGCTGGGCGGGCGCTGGTGCGGATTCTCACTCGTCAACGAAGGTCGCTCGGATGGCAAAAAAGGAACGTTGGGCCTCGCGCGTCGGTTTGGTGCTGGCGATGGCCGGCAATGCCGTGGGATTGGGGAATTTTCTGCGTTTCCCCGCCCAAGCCGCCAAGAATGGCGGCGGCGCGTTTCTGATTCCGTATCTCGTCGCTCTGCTCGTGATGGGCCTGCCACTGATTTGGGTGGAATGGACGATGGGCCGATACGGCGGCCGACACGGCCATCATTCCACTCCGGGTATTTTCCAGTGCATGGGACGTAGCCGGATTTGGCGTTACATGGGTGTGTTTGGCCTGTGGACCAACTTGGTCATCGCCGCCTATTACCTGTACATCGAATCGTGGACGCTGTCCTACGCCGGCTATTCGCTCATCGGAGGCTTCGCTAACACGGCACCGGGAGATTTTTTCGCCAGCATGACCGGCGAGGATCCGGCGAGCGTCTACGCCTTCAGCCCTTGGGGCATCCTGGTTTTCCTCGCCTGCATGCTGCTCAATGTGGTGATTCTTTCGCGGGGACTCGCCCGGGGCATCGAACTGGTATGCAAAATCGGCATGCCGCTTCTGATTATCTTTGGCGCCATCCTCGCGGTCCGCGGGTTGCTCATCACGCCCCCCGGCGACAACGGAGGCGGCTTTTTTACCGATCCAGCGGCAGTTGCCAGTCCGTTCGAGGGCCTGAATTTCATGTGGCAACCGAAATTTGAATCGCTAGCCGATCCAGCCGTATGGCTCGCCGCCGCCGGCCAGATTTTCTTCACGTTGTCGATCGGTATGGGCTCAATCCATTGTTACTCCTCCTACCTGCGGGATGAGGACGATGTGGCGTTGACTGGTGCCACGGCCGCTTGGACCAACGAGTTTTGCGAGGTGATCCTGGGGGGCTCGATCTTGCTCCCGATCGCGGTCGCCTACCTTGGACTCGGCGAAGTCACCAAGCTCACGGAGGGTGGCTCCGGCTTTTCGCTCGGCTTCATGGTCTTTCCGACACTGTTTCAAAAATGGGGAGTCATCGCTCCTGTCGCTGGCTTCATGTGGTTCGGCCTTTTATTCTTCGCCGCCATCACCAGTTCACTGGCCATGGGACAGCCGATCATGTCGTTCCTGCAAAGCGAATTCCGGATGAGTCGCTCGGCGAGTTCCTGGGCATTCGGACTGATGCTACTTCCGCTGGCGTTGCCGGTCGCGTGCTTGACGCAGTCAACGTTTTTCGACGAATTCGACCACTGGGCGGGTACCTTTGCGCTGGTCGTATTCGCCATGATTGAAACCGTGTTGTTTGCCTGGGTCTTCGGCATGAACCGAGGTTGGCAGGAACTGCGCCGGGGTGCGGAAATCAATGTGCCGTCGATCTTTTTTCATATCATCAAGTACGTCACCCCCACGTTCTTGATTCTCATCCTTATCGGCTCGTTCTTTCAACCGAAGGCTGGTTGGGACGGCTACGCGAAGGCGCTCTTCGCGGGCGAACGGGCGCCAGCCTGGCAATGGTCCGGCAGCAGCATCGTCGGCAAACTGCTGCATGCCGACCTGGCGGAACAGGAAACCGCTCAAACCAAGGAACTGGAAAAGCTAGAACAACAGTTGGCCGCCGTGCTCGCCAACGAACCAGACGCCACGCCGCTCGACGAGAAGCAGCAAGCGCGCGTCAAAGAGTTGGAAACCAAACTGTCGCTTCTGCCCAAGATTCGGTTATGGCGGAACGTCGACCGGATTGTGCTGGTGATGCTGTTCCTCGGTTTTTCGATGCTGGTCGCCGTCGCTTGGAACCGCCGCTCGGCCGCCGGCATCCCCGACCGCCGACCGGATGTCGATTAGCGTTCGGGAGTGGAACGCGAGAGTGGGGAGTGGGGAGTAG
>JBJTOW010000929.1:0-8511 GCA_046074805.1 Planctomycetota bacterium
CGTTGAAGATTCCCCGCAAAGGCGCGCTGGCTCGCGAATCGCTAGACGAGTTTCTTCACGAGGCGCGGATCGCCGCCCAGCTTGCGCATCCGAACATCGCGCGCGTGTTTCAAGTCGGTCGCGACGGCGATGTCATCTATCTGATCAGCCAGTTCATGGAGGGGAAGTCGCTTGATGTGTGGCGGCGGGAGGCGAACTGTTCCCAACGGGAATTGATCGAACTGTGCGTGAAAATATGCCGGGCGCTTCACTTCGCGCACGATGCCGGCGTTGTGCATCGCGATCTCAAGCCGCAGAACATTTTGATGGACTCGCGGGGCGAGCCGCACGTGACGGACTTCGGTTTGGCGATGCGGTCGATCGGGCAAGTGACGATGACCTCGGATGGTCGCATCTTAGGCACGCCTGCCTACATTTCGCCCGAGCAAGCGGCTGGCGACGCGGCGTTGGCGGACCGCCGCAGCGATGTCTATTCGTTCGGCGTGTTGCTCTTCGAACTTCTGACCGACGCCTTGCCGTTTCGCGGCACGGTGGAAGTGCTGATTCAGAAGGCGATTGAAGAGGAGCCGCCGCGGCCAAGTTCGTTGAACGCCGCCATTCCACCCGACCTGGAAACCATCTGTTTGAAATGTCTCGATAAGCGGCCGCGGAACCGCTACGAGACAGCGGCGGAAGTGGCGGACGAGTTGGAACGGTTTTTACGGGGCGAACCGATCCTCGCTCGGCCGATCGGGAACGTCGAACGGGCATGGCGCTGGTGTCGGCGACATCCGGTGTTTCCCGTGCTGTTCGCGTCGCTGCTCGCCGTCCTGTTGCTCGTCCATGTTGGCGGCTGGTTGTGGTTTGACCACGCCTATCGGAAAACGGACGCCGCGTTGACGGCGCGGTCGGTCACCGGTGTGGGGTTCGCCGCCGACTCGGTCGCCCATACGGCTCAGCGGCAACTCGAAGCGTCGTTCAATCAATTGGAAACGCTGGCGACGCGTGAGTCGTTGCGCGGCGAGCTGGCGAGGTTGCAGTCGGATGACGGCCTGAGCGACGAGCTTTCTCAACTGGACGACCCTAGACTGGCCGAGTCGGCACGCGGTGTCTTGCGCGAGAAGTTGCTGGCCCATCCCGCTCAGCAATCGCTGCAGGCGAGCCTACAGCAGGCGGCTACCGATAACCCGGGCGCGTTCGGTTGGTTCATACTGGGACGCGACGGATTGCAACTCGCCCGCTGGCCGGCCAACGAAACGATCGGCGTGAACTACGCTTGGCGGAGCTATTACCATGGCCGGTCGGTCGACTTCGCCGACCTTGACGAATACCGTCGTTCCGATCGTCCGCGGATTGACGGCACGCATCTGTCGGCCGCTTTTGTCAGCCAGATTTCGGATCGGTGGGTGATCGCGATTTCCACACCGATCTTCGGGGGCGAATCTAGGTCGGGTGGCGGCGAATTCCTTGGCGTTGTGGCGCTGTTGTACGAGCTAGGGCAGATCACCGAGTTGCCCGGCGAGGAATCGGAACAGGTGTTCGCGGCGTTGATCGACACGCGTGCGGGACTAGAGGGCACAATCCTTCAACATCCTCTGTACGAAAGATTGCTAGCGGAACGTGACCAACGGCTGCCGGACCACCTGCAAACGCTACGAGTATCGATGAACGGTTGGCAGCCGACTCCGCATCCCCGAGTGTACACCCATACGAATTTCGTGACCCGCTGGGCGCCGACGAATTGGGTGTTGAGTTTCGACAACGCTGGCTGGCCGCTCGGTCGCCTGTCACCGTGCGTGGTGGCGAAACAGGGTTGTGGGCGATCGTTCAGCAAAGTTACGAGCAGGCGATCGGGGGCGAGCTAGAGCGATTGAGGCAGAAAATCCATGCGTTGGCGGTGGCGACTGGGGTGTTGGTCGTCGCTTTGGTCCTACCAGCCTGGGCTTTCGTCTTGCGTGGATTCCGCTGACTCGTTCGCGCCGCTCGCCTTGTTCGCGCCGCTTTTCCGGAAAGCCCGGCCCACCGGCGATGGCGCGATGGCTTCGTCACCTCGGCCACGACGGTTCGAGTGGCAGCCCGGCCGCCTCGGTCACACGTTGGAACGAAGCGCGGTGAGTAACGTACTGAATGAACTGGGTGACGATCCGAGGCCCTGACAGTTGCACGGCGTCGGCGACTTCGTCGTCCGTGAGCACGACCGGGGAGGCGGCCAAATGGCGCGCGACTCGGAATAGCGAGCGTTCCAGCGGCGTGGCGGTCTCGTCCATCGCGTAGATTTCGTCGTCGGAGATGCCCTTCCGGCGGAGGGCGTCGCGGGCTTGGCCCAACGCGTACCATGCCCGATCTTGACGCGCCAACACCCAGGCCGTTTTCGCCTTGAGCAACGGTGGCAAATCGCCGCCGAATTCGAGCAACTGAACCGAGCGGATGCGATTCGGCGCGGATTGAGGGAAATTGGCCAGCAGGCGCACCCATCCCGGCAGTGGCATGGAATCCGTCGGCGCATCGGGCGGCCAGACTCCCCGAGCCGCTTGTTCATTCGTCAGCGGCAACCGGGCTTCACGCGTGGAGGCGGCTCGCAACGCGGACTCGATGACCGCCCGAGTTGCCGGAGCCTCGCGGGTAAAGACCGCCCGCGTGGTCGGTGCGCCAGTCCGCGAATCCTTGGAGATCGGCGCGACACGTGAGAGCTGCGCGGCGTATTTGGCGCTGGTGGGCGTTAAGTAGGAGTGGTGGGCGTCAGCGGTGGCGGGAGCGGTGGCGACGGCTGGCGTTTTCGTGGCGGCGGCGCCGACCGGCGAATTAGGCCCCGTCCGTCCAAAGTTACCGCCATCGGACGACTGTGGAACGCCGGCCCCTTCTTTCCACCGGTTAATGGCGTTATTGCCAGCGATGGACAACGTCATCTCGAGAATTTCGAGAGGTGTGAAATGGGGCGCCAGAGCTTCGAAGTCGGCATCCGTTAGCAGGTGCGGCGCGAAGGTGAGCTTGCGCGAGTAGGCGAAAGCGGCCTGCTCGCGGGCGGGAAACAGTGTCCAATCGCTGTCGAGCGCCGCGATCTGATCCTCGGCCATGCCGGCCGCCAACAATTTCGACTCCTGGTGGCCCAAGCAGTACTGGCAGTTATTCGTTCGTGACACGATCCAGAAAAGTCGTGTCTTAAAAGCGTAGTCGAGCCGCATGTCGGGGTCGGCGTCTCGGCTGCCGCCGGCGAACCCCGAACCGCTCCAACGCCATGAACCGGCGAGCGTTGCGGGGAGCGGAGGAAGATAGTGGTAACGCAGCCGGTTTTCGTAGTTGACGCCGCGCTCGGCCAATGCGGCGCGTTCGGCATCGGTGATTTCCGGAAGAGGAATACGCGGGGCGCGATGCTTGATCTCTTCCAGTCGCTGTTTCATCTCGGGCCGGGTTAGCGGCACTGGCCGCGGTTCCCGCGTGGACGCGGCAAACCCATCCCCAGCCATTGGATTCGCGACGGCTGGATTCGCGACGGCTGGATTCACGGCGGCTGGATTCACGGCGGCTGGATTCGCTTCAGGCGGCTCCGCCATGGCTGGGCGAGACGCATGGTCGCACAGCGTGGCGATGACAGCACCGCTGGCGAGAGTTGCGGAGAGCCAACGGCGCGCGGCGAGCGCGACGCAGCGGGTTCGAAGCGGGGGAAATGACATGTCTTTGGAAACCTTTGTTTTGTCTTGCTTTATTTTCTCTTGTCTTGTCTTGTCTTGTCTTGTCTTCGATTCGTGTTGCGGATTACTCGTCCCGGAAAACGGTGACGACGGGGCTGGTGCCGATCACGTAGACGACATCGAGGCTTGTGCCGGCATTTTTGCCGGCGGACTCGCTGTTCTTCCCGCCGAGTTTGAGTTGGATGCGCGCGTTTAGATTCGCGCCTCCTTCGGTTTCGCCAACCAGTTCGTAGCTGATCAGTTTTTGGCCGTCCGCCCACGCCGGATCGCGGCCGATGATCGCCGGGCTGGCTTTCGCCAGTTGATCCGTTGGTTGACCGTCGCGCCACGCGTCGAGGAACCGCGTGAGCGAAGCGCGGGCAAGCTCTTTGTCCAGCGTTAAGTCGACCGCCCCACGGGGACCACAACCGACGATTCCGAAGACCAGTGACAAGCTCATCGCAACGATGACCGCTCGAACGCTGCGCCACGAGCAGCGAGTGGCACTGCTGACGGATGCGATGCCGCATGGAGCGGCTGGAGTGTCGAAGCGGTTAGAACGCATTGACCACCTCGCCTCCGTCGCGGGTGCCGAGAGCGCGCCAGGTCAACACGTTGATCGTGCGGCTGACGAACCGAACGCCGCCGTCGGCCATGCCGACGATCACGCCGCCCGGGTGGCGACTGTTCGCCGTGGTGGCGATGCGTTGTGGCGGAAACATACACGACCGCTGGTTCGGCGGCAGAACATGGAAGTAGGCCGTCGTCGAGTGGTATGGCCGAAGCCAAGGCACGCCGCCGTTCGAGAATCCCTGTTTGCTGAGGTCCGTTGGGTTCACCGCCAAACAGTCGGCCATCGCCTGATCGGCCGTCGCTGGATACGTTCCGGGTTGGAAAGTGTCCGACAGCGGTGTGCTGATGCCATTGCTGCCGTCCCCCCGCGAACGCTCGGATAGCAGCGCCGTATTGCTCGTGCCGTCGAGGATGTCGGCGAAGCGGACAGCGGTGCTGGCTGTGAAGGCGCCGTTTTGGTCCGCCATGCCGAAGTTCACGCCACCCGAAGCCGTGGACGGCGCCGAGTTGACGATGTTCGAGCCCATATTCGCGTAGTAGTTGTTCGTTCCGCCCAGGCTGGGTGGAAGCATGTTCGGGTCCGACGGGCAAACGAACCCCGTGACGTTCGCCATCATGACGAAAGCGTTCGCGGGATCGCTGAACGGCACCGAGTAGTTCACGCGGTCGTGCAGCGCAGACTGTTCGATGAACGGCAACAGTCGCGCCAAGTGCGAGATGTTCTGCTGGTAGGCGAAAGGCAACGCGTTGTTGGTGTCATGGTAGTTATGGCAGCCAAGCGCGAGTTGCTTCAGGTTGTTGGTGCACTGCGTGCGTCGAGCGCTCTCGCGCGCCGCCTGGACGGCCGGGAGCAACAACGCGACAAGCACGCCGATAATCGCGATGACGACCAGTAACTCCACCAGGGTGAAGCCAGTGGCCAGTCGTCCGCGCCGGTTTCGCTGGCCGGTTGCGGAAAAAATGACGGTTAAGTGCGGCATCGATACGAACCTTCTCAGAAAAACGAATAAAGACAATGAATGTTGAATTCGGGCGCGGACAGGACATCGCCGTCGGCGTAACGCCGACATTGACACCGACGGCGACGTGATGACGTCGTGGACGTAACCACGCCGATTACGTGGCGGCATCGTTAATGTGTTGGATTCGTTGCCGTAATCGCTCGCGTCGCCTGGGAAGTGGTCGCGAGCGGTGACGATGGCGAAATCGCTGCCAAGGGAAAGCTGCGGAGTCACGGCCCGACCGCAGTTCCACCCACATGGTTTAGGGGCGAATACGTTCAATGGAACCTTGCGATACCGCGTACCGAGACAGCCTTTCGAAACGACTTGCCGAGACGACTTGCCGAGACGGCAAGCCACTGCGGCTTATCGAGGCGGCCGGAAGATGACCGACGGGCGGTCGATCGCTGAAAGAGCGTCGTCGCCAGGACGGCGGCGACCGAGTGCGACCGGATCGGCGATGCGGTCCGCTGGAATCATCGCTTCATGCGTTGCGAGCCAGACGAGCGGCGCTGAAGGCACCGTTGGCGAGAAAGGTTGTCTCTGGCAGGCGGGGCCGCGACAGGGCGGATCATGGGAATCGGCAGGCGCCGATCCTCGCCCCCAGAGATGGTTTGCCAGGGCCACCGAAATCCAGTTGCGGTGAGTCGCAGTGCGATCCGACAGTTTATGGCCTGTGACGTGGATGGTTTGCGGTGACACGCCACCAGTCCGCATTCCCGAGTCGCTATGCACCGCCCCCAGCGTGTTGAGGCTTCGGAAGCGAATGTAATCGCCGCAGCCGGCCGAGGCGCGGGAGGCGGTCAGAGCGGCAGTAACACTCAGCAAACCGCAGAGGGCGGCGAATGACTGACGCACGTGTCGCCAAGTCGTCCCACGCAAACAAGACGAATGACGCAGACGCGATGCTTGGGGAGCGTGCCCCTTTTCAGACGGTTCCGCCGTTTCCGACTGTCTCGCCGTCTCCGACTGGCGCGCCGTTTTGGCCTGCGTGCGCGGCAATGCCAATCCGCGGTGCGGAATAGAGTCGATCGCGATTTGGACCCGCTGGATCGACGGATTCACATCCATCGGCCGAACCGGCAGGGGCATTGTTTGGTTCATGGCTGCATGCGGTGCGCGATCGATCGTCGCCAACCTAAGAATAAAACTACCTGACGACCGCGTTTGTCGCAACGGAAACTCGGGTTAGAACGGTGGACTCGTTCGAATCCAGGTTATTCCACTCGCCAGATAGACAATTGTCGGTTGACGGCTGTGATGCTCAAACTAGGGTAGGGTATCGGCCGGTAAGTTGACCACGATTAGGTGCTGTTCCAGATGCATGGCGTAGTGGTCAACGCGAACGGCGGTTGAACGAGGAGTGTATCGCCCATGAGCGAGGGTACGCGAGAGTTGTCGAACGGGTCCGTGGACCGCCGAATGTCGCCACCTGGCGGCGGGGCGGCGACGGGCGGGCCAACGAACGAGGAGCGGCGTCAATTCGTCGGCAGCTATGACAAGCTGAGTCCCGCGGCGCGGGAACTGGCTTTGGCGATCGACAACTACAAGATCGCGAACCACCGGCGGTTCATCGATCACGAAGAGATGCTGGCGGTCATTTTGTCTCTGGGCTACCACAAATAGTTTGGCTCAGATGAAACGAAAAAAGGGACTCCGAAGCCATGTGACTGGCTTCGTAGTCCCTTTGCGATTCGAATTCGCCCGTCAAGGGCGTATAAAATCCGGCGCGGGGTCTTCCGCGCCGGTTTTTGGACCGCGTACCGCGAAGGGAATTAGACCAATTCCTTTTTCGCGCCAATCAGAGTGCGAAGCCGCTCGGCTAACAATTTAGCGTCGAAAGGCTTCTTAAAGGTTTCGTTGATGCTCGATCGGTCGTAGCTGAGCGGACTGCCGTCGTCGGGCAGCAACGCGATCAGGATCGTCTCGGCGAAGTCGGGATTGCGGCGCAGGTTTTGGCAAATCTGCAGCGATTCGACTTTGCCGATGGAAAAATCGCAGATGATGCAATCGGGGTGGAAGCTTTCGGCTTGGATGCCCGCTTCGAATCCGCTTGCCGCTACCGCGACTTTGAACGACCGTTCCAGCGGCAGTTCCCGCTTGAGGTTCTCGATGAGCACCTGGTCTTGTGCCACGATGAGCACTTTGGCCATGGCCTCGTCTTCAAGATCCCCCAGCGGCATTCCGTGTTCCTTGAGGAACCGGATCAAGTATTCCCGCGGGATCCGCCGGTCTTGGGAACCGGGAATCCGGTAGCCCTTGAGGCGGCCCGAATCGAACCATTTACTCACCGTTCGCGGGGCTACTTTACAGATCTTCGCGACCTGTCCAGTGGTGAAGACCTTCATTACAAACTCTCCGTTTACTCACTCATTGAGTTTTCTTCGCTTGTCGCGATCGCTCGCTTCAAGCCTGTTGTCCCTATTCGCGTTCGACCGGGTGCGGTCCTTCGATCCGTCGTGCGGGCCTGTCGGCGCGAATTCTGGGTCGGGACTCGTTTTTCGCTTCTTCGGCCAGGATCAGTTCCGTCTGGTTTCCAGCCTTAAGTATCTCATCGGCGCCATCCAAGTCCGTTAATTGGCAAAAATCCGCGAAAGTGGCGTGCTCGTCGCACGCCGTGCGTCCGGAATTTCCGCTGGACCGGGACCAACGCCTCGCGGCATGGTTCGGCTGGAGTTGGAAACCAAGAACCCGTTCGCGACGGCTGGGCGGTCGTCGCGGACAAGCTGGGACCAGAGGGCATCCCGGCCTTGTTTTCCCCCTTGCAGGCGGGCCGTCGGCGGGGTCGCGCCGAAGACCTTCCGAGAGTTATTTCGATTCCCGGGACGTGATGACTTTAGAAAGAATGGCGATGGTAGCGAACCGAGCGGCTGCTCCCGTCGTAGCGTTCATGCTCGCCACGCCTATCGAAGACAGGCGTTTTCCGGGAAATGAGACATCCGGATCGTTAAGGTCGCCAGCCCTGCCACTCTTGGCTCGCGTCAGAACCACATCCCCGCCAGTTGCTGTCCGGCCTATGCCGCTCGATGCCCGCCGGTCGCGGAACCGCCTGGTTCCCTATCGATCGCTTCGCGGCGGATCTCGCCGTCTTCGCTGACATCCTCAAAACGGACCGAGACCCGTTTGGAGACGCCCGATTCCTGCATGGTCACGCCATAGAGCGTGTTGGCGGACGTCATCGTCTTCTTGGAATGGGTTACGATCACGAACTTTGTGAAACTGAGAAAATCTTTCAAGACGTCGATGAACCGCCCAATGTTCGCCTCGTCGAACGGCGCGTCGACTTCGTC